>NZ_SGPG01000001.1:0-277417 GCF_004208955.1 Pseudoalteromonas sp. CO325X | reverse complement strand
GCTCGACTTGCATGTGTTAGGCCTGCCGCCAGCGTTCAATCTGAGCCATGATCAAACTCTTCAATTAAAAGTTTTTTGAAGCCGAAGCTTCAGCTCAATGAATACTGATTTTGTTCTTGTTTCCAAGAACGAATTGACTGTGCTGCAACAAGTAAACTTGTTGCTGTTGGTCACTCAGCTTCTCTTTTGAGAAAACACATTGAGACTCTAAATTTGTTTGCGTCATCTAGCGAACTAGAATCGGCTGTTAGAACTCAATCTGTACGAGTGCCCACACAGATGATTGCTTCATATTTTTAAAGAACGTTTTAGGCTTTCGCCTCGGAAGCTTTGCTCCCGTTCAGGGCTGCGCATTCTACGCTTTCCTGATTTTGTGTCAACACTTAATTTTAAGTTTTTTAATTCGCTTTAAATTAAGTTTTATATGACTCACCTGACTCATTGAAGTGCTTGTTTGTAAGCAGTCCGCCGTGTCGGTGGATGCGGATTATAGGGAGATTCGATTTCCACGCAACCCCTTTTTTAAAGAAAACTGCAAAAAATGGATCGTTTGCACACTTTACGCTCAAAACGCACTAAAAAAGACCATTAATTCACTTATTAATAGCTATTATTCTGTTGTTAACTGAAAAACGGTTTAAAAGATGACCATTACCAGTAGGGTCTGACTGCTTGGTAAATACTGACTCCCCATACCAAGGCGGCAATCAACAATGCCAAGCTTACCGCAGCCGAGCCCATATCTTTAGCGCGCCCAGAAAGAATATGTAATTCCGTAGACACCCTATCGGTGAGCGCTTCAATGGCTGAGTTCAGTAATTCAACAACCAACACTAATAATATAACCACAATCAGTGCTAACCAATGCATCGCGGTATCGGCAATGAAAAAGGAGATAGGAAAAAGGATGAATGCCAAAGTCAGCTCTTGGCGAAATGCCGCTTCGCCCTTATAAGCTGCTTTGAGTCCCCAGTAGGTACAACGCAATGCTTTAACTATCCGCCCTAGCCCTTGGCCGTTTAACTTTAAGCTTGTCATAACGCTTGCCACCTTATTAACAGCCATAAAAAAACCCCGATAGCGGGGCTTTTCAATATTGCTATGCAACACCATATTGGTCGCGGTAGGCTTTGACCGCTTGCAGGTGCTCATCCATATTGCCCTGCTGCTCAAGATAGGTGATTAAATCTGCTAGTTTAACTATCGATACCACTTGGGTGCTGAAGTCTCGCTCTACTTCTTGGATAGCCGAGAGCTCTGCTTTGCCTTTTTCCTGACGATCCAGGGCGATCAGCACCCCGCTTAAATCAGCGCCATTGGCGGCAATGATTTCCATAGACTCGCGAATGGCGGTGCCAGCGGTGATCACATCATCCACTAACATCACCTTTCCTTTAAGTTCAGAGCCAACTAGGTTGCCTCCTTCACCATGGTCTTTTTTCTCTTTGCGGTTAAAGCAGTAAGGGACGTCTTTATTGTAATGATCTGCCAACGCCACCGCTGTAGTCGTAGCAATGGGGATCCCCTTATAAGCAGGACCAAACAATAAGTCGTAATCAATACCAGCATCTTCAAGTGCAGCTGCATAAAAGCGGCCTAACTTGGCCAAGTCTTGCCCGGTGTTAAACAACCCAGCATTAAAGAAGTAAGGGCTAGTGCGGCCAGACTTAAGCGTAAACTCACCAAACTTCAATACCTGCTTGGCTAATGCGAATTCAATAAACTGCTTTTGATATTCTTTCATTAGATGTCTCTTTAACTAGTCGCTTAGTGCTTATGCCAAAGCTTGCTTTTGGATGTCGATAATTTCGCGGATAGAGTGCTTAGCTAAACTTAGCATTTGCTCTAGCTCATCAAATGAGAACGGTTCACCCTCAGCAGTGCCTTGCACCTCGATGATTTTACCCGTTTCGGTAAGAATCACGTTCATATCTGTTTCGGCTTGTGAGTCTTCGATATATTCCAAGTCGGTAATAGGTTCGCCGTTGAAAATACCCACAGAGATAGCCGCTATCATGTGTTGCAGAGGATTAGTGTTGATCATGCCTTTCGCGCGCATATAGGTTAATGCATCAACCAAGGCGACACAGGCTCCACTGATAGATGCCGTACGTGTACCACCGTCCGCTTGAATCACGTCGCAATCGATAGTGATAGTGTTTTCACCCAGGGCTTTTAAATCAACGGCAGCTCGTAATGCACGGGCGATCAGTCGTTGAATTTCCATGGTGCGTCCGCCTTGCTTGCCACGCGCTGCTTCGCGGTTATTACGGGTGTGGGTCGAGCGCGGTAACATGCCATATTCTGCGGTTACCCAACCTTTACCTTGGCCCTTCATAAAACGCGGTACACCCGCCTCAACACTCGCAGTACACAATACCTTAGTGTTGCCAAACTCAACCAGCACTGAGCCTTCAGCATGCATGGTGTATTGGCGAGTAAAGGTCACTGGACGAATTTGATTAGGTGTTCTTTCACTTGGACGCATTCACTATCCCCTTCATTAAAAATTTTCGTTTATTATATGTGTTCACCCGCTGCGATGCCACGGCACTTTTATGAATTTCCCTAATTGTGCTGGAAATTTCCGCTAGAGCTCACTCTTTGTTAAGGTATAATGCATGCCGATATATCTGTTTTAAATTAGGAAATCATTCATGATCCACAGCATGACTGCGTATGCTCGCCAAGAAATTAAAGGCGATTGGGGCACCGGAACTTGGGAGATCCGCTCTGTAAACCAACGTTATCTGGAAACCTTCATTCGCGCCCCCGAGCAATTTCGCGGTTTAGAACCTGTGATCCGTGAACGGCTGCGTAAAAACTTACAGCGCGGTAAGGTTGAAGTATTCTTAAAATTTGCCGCCAACCCAGCCCATGTCGGCGAGTTACAAATCAATGAGTCTTTGGCCTCACAATTAGTAAAGAGCGCACAATGGGTGCAAGCACAAAGCCAAGGCGACATTAATCCCGTAGACATTCTTCGCTGGCCAGGCGTAATGGAAGCCGAGGAAATGGATATGGACGTCGTGCAAGGTGAATTGCTCAAAGGCTTAAATGGCGTTATAGATGACTTTAAAGCCGCCCGTGCTAGCGAAGGCGAGAACCTTGAGCAAATGATATTAACTCGCTTAGACGCGATTTTAGAGCAAGTCGCAATCGTCGAAGCGCAAATGCCCGAAGTCATCAAATGGCAACGTGAGAAGCTGTCGCAGAAACTGGAAGATCTGCAAGCCGAAATCGACGAGACCCGCCTTGAACAAGAGCTTATTTACTTGGCGCAAAAGCAAGATGTCGCCGAAGAACTCGACCGCTTAAAATCGCACGTCAAAGAAACCCGTAAAATTCTGAAAAAAGGCGGTGCCTGTGGTCGTCGTCTTGATTTTATGATGCAAGAGTTTAACCGCGAAGCCAATACACTGGCCTCCAAATCTATAAACACCGAAGTGACCAACGCCGCCGTTGAGTTAAAGGTGCTGATTGAGCAAATGCGTGAGCAGATCCAGAATATTGAGTGATGTTTCACCCTGTTTCAGGGAAATTTAAATTCCTTTAAAAACCGCTACCTTAGCGGTTTTTTCTTTTCTGCTTGTTTACTCACTCTTCCCTTTGTTTCAAAATAGTGGTGACATTATTGGTGACACAAACTTTAAAAATCGTCTTTCCAAGAGAAATTTAAGAAATTATGTCACCACTGCATATACCACTAACTGAGTAATCAATGAAATGAACGATAAACAGGTAAAGGCACTTATTAAACAAGGTGAGCATGCGCGCCATGCGATTGGTAATGGCCTATATCTTCGTATTGCCAACCAAAACATTGGTTATTGGGTTGTTAGATACACCATTAATAAAAAGCGTAGAGAGATTACAATTGGTAAGTACCCTGATCTATCTCTTGCTGACGCAAAATTTAATGCGTCTGAAATTAAAAGAGAAGTCAGTAACGGTATTGATCCTATTGCTGAAAAAAAGCGAAATAAAACACCCGAATTCAATACTGTCGATGATCTAGCTGAAGATTGGTTAAAGGAATGCGCCAAACGACTAAAACACCCAAATATTCCTAGGCGCGTTTATACAAAAGATATTGCACCGACCATTGGCGAATTAGGCATTGATCAAGTTAACCCTCGTGATATACGTGCAATTATAAATAATATTGCTGAAAGTAACCGCCCAACTATTGCCAATGACTGCTTGATGTATTGTAAGCAACTTTTTAGGCACGCAATAAAACTTGATTTACGAACTTCTAACCCCGCAGAAGCATTTACTGTGAGTGATGCTGGCGGTGTTGAAAAAAGTCGTAGTAGAGCATTATCGCTCGAAGAGCTCTCACAGGTGTTTAAATGCTTTCGAGAAAATCATAACCAATTCACTCGAGAAAATTACCTAGCTGTTGCGTTATTACTTTGCTTAGGTGTTCGCAAAGGCGAGTTAGTTGCCTCCAAATGGGAAGAATTCGACTTTGAAGCCGCGCTTTGGCATATCCCGCAGGAGCGAAGCAAAACAGGTCGCGGTATTTCAGTACCACTTGCGCCCACAGTTATTGAATGGCTCAAAGAGCTACAAATTCGCGCCTATGGTTCTGAATTTGTCTTCCCAAACAGACGTGCTAGTAAACGCTTTGGGCATATTAGCCCTGATACCATTAATGCCGCTATTCAAAAGCTTTTTAAACAAGAGAAAATGCCTGTTGCACACTTTACCGTGCATGATCTTCGTCGAACATGTCGTAGTCTACTCGCTGAATCTGGTATTGCTGGTCATGTCGCTGAGCGTTGCCTAAATCACAAATTAAAAGGCGTAGAAGGCATCTATGATAGATATGATTATTTAGATGAAAGGCGCGAAGCTCTATCAGTGTTGGTTGAACAATTAAAATCTTATGTATGAAGCTATCTTAAATTCGTATATATATTTAGTGGTGGGTGAACTCCATCACTTTTCGAAAAATGGCCGCCCTAAAATATCAGTATTTTTTAATACTTTTTCGCAGGATTAGCTAACATTTCCATTTGTTTTCTTAATGCAATAAGCTCTTCTAAATTATTTCTTTTAATTCTATTACTTTCTTTTAATTTGTTTAATTTTTTATACTCCTGTTCATTTCTTTGAGCCATTTCCTCATTTCTATCGACAATTTTATCAATTCTATCTAAAACAATATCATTTAAAACATCATCTCAATTTTCGTTGTATTTTGCTATAAATTTATGATAAATAAGAAGTTTTTTTACATTTTCTTCCGTAAATCATCCATCCATGATAGAAATATACTCTGAAGCTTTATCAAGGAGTTTTGGACCTTTGAGTTTAGAACCTTCATCATTTCCTGTTGCAAGGATTTGAAGCATGTCTATTTTCGAAGTTGTTGACATTTGTGCAAAAGCATTTGCATATTGATCATGAAATCTCATGTATCTTTGAGCTCTTGTTTCAGAATCTTGTGAATCTGCTTTTTGTTTTAATTCTGCCAGAATTGTTTGATATTCTTGATGAATATCTTGAAAACCACTTACCATTTCAATTGGTAAATCAACTCATAAATCAGCAATCATTTGGACTACTTGTTTATCTACATTGATAGATGGATATGTTTTTGGTGATTCTAGTTTTTGACCTTTTACATCAAGTCCAGCTGGGAGAACTAATGAAACAGTTCCTTCAACTTTTTGTGGATCTAAAACTGAAACTACTGCATACATATTTGAAATCAGAATAACTTTTTCTGCTTCTGAAAGTTCTGAAATATTTTGATCTTTATATTTATTTAATGCAATTACTCATGTCAAAGCATTAGCTATTGAAAGAGGTTTTACAGTTTCTGGAAGTTGAGCTATAAGAGCATTTAATACATCAACTTCTTCTTGGGTAGGTGATAAGGCTACCAGCCTTTGAACTGCGATTTGGTCATCCAGTCGATTTAATTTTTTAGCAATGTGTGCTAATTGCTGTTGTGCTTGCGCATAAGTAAGTGGGCTTGCTTTGTCTAAACCAAGCTCTTCTAGTTTAACTCGCTTTGACTTTGTCGCTATCGGGCTCGTTGGTACGACTTGAATACGCTGATTGCCGTCAATTACAGCTTGAATACCTATGTGCTTTAAGTAACGAGCTTGTTCTTCGGTTGTAACGACCCCATCAGCCATTATCTCTTGCGTTAAACTGATTTCAGCTGATGCACTCGCTGTTTTCAGCATACAAGTACATAAGGTCACAGCTGATAGTAAAGTTCAGATATGCTGTTTATTGTTCATAGCTTAGTATCTTAAGTTATCACCACACTGGCCGAGCAGAGCACTTTTGACCCATCTGTTGCACTTACGCCTGCTGGTATAATAAGTTGCAAACCATCGGCTAACCTGAGCGGCTTAATTAACGATGTCCATCCCCTTGCGAGGCATCGAGTCTCGACCTGAACCTGTTACCTTGTGCTTGTTATCCACTTGCTATCTAAGTGCCACAGTGAGCTTGATTGGTTTAATATTTACATTAGCAATGACCAACAAAGCGGTGCTGTTTTCTGGTGCCGTGTTTCCTCAAAATAGTCTTTTAAATTAAGTTAGTAGTAACTTTAAAGGAACTTTTGATAGACTACAAGTGCAATAGTCCATGTTATTTGATTGATGTTGAGCGAGTGTAGTGTAACGGTAGCACGCAGGCCTTCAGAGCCTGATAATCGGCGTCCAACCGAGTGGTGCGGGTTCGAATCCCGTCACTCGCTCCAATTTGTTTATAGCGGCTGTATCTCTGCTTTTTTATTTGGCGTTAATGCCTCAGGCTTATTGGGGGCTTCGGCCTTTATCGCATTGATGGTTTGCCTATATGCTTTTTCTCTAGTGTTGTTTAGACGTTTACCTGTTAATGAGCATAAAGTTACTACAGTATGGCCTTTTGCTTTGGCAAGTAACTTAAACTCAACCAGTTCCCCTGTATTGAACGATTCTTTGATCTCAGGTTTTATACCCCAACAATCGTACAGTTGCGATGCCAGTTGGCGCTTGTAATCTTTGCTGGTCAGTTTAGGTTTGCTGGTAAAGATGCTTGGTAAAAAGTGCTCAATAAATCCGTGTGACATTTTATCAGCAAGCTGCGGGTTGGTTTGAATGGCATCCCAAAAACAAATAGTAAAAGCCTTAAAACACTGGGCACTGTAATCACACTCGGTACTTTGTAGATTAAAGTGACTAGTTAAACCACTGTTTTCAACAAGCTGCATACATGCCGTACCTGTGGTGAGCTGCTGCCAAATTTGCCACTGACTTTGCTCATCTAGAATGTGTTTACGTTCAAGAAACGCAAAAAAGCGCAAAGTAAACTCTGCCTGCCCTTTAACATGAGCAAGTTTTAACGGTGCAGGTAAATTATATATATCGCTTTTACTGGTATGGGTATGAGCAAAACGGTTAATAAGGTGGCGCTTGATTGCGTCGGTAAGTGGGGAAAGATGCCGTGCCATGTGTTTAGCCAATTCTTTAAAGTGACCACTACTTTAATAAACAGAAAGAATAATGGCTAGAAAATGAATTTTTTAAATTATGATAAAAAACATTCCTCGCCCAAAATTGACACTGTTTGTAGACCACTAATTTGTACTAGCTCAGACTTGATCTGACAGTTACCCGCTTTTCAATCGGTGACTGTCAGGTTAGATTTGAGCTAAATTCTTCTCAGCCCAAATCGATTTCCCATCCAATAATGTTTCCAGTGGCGTTCTACCACAGCACATTTTTCCCTGATGTGTTCGGTCATTATTGTAATAAACCATCCATTCGTCCAGATCCTTCTGTAGTTCCTTCAGCGAGCCGTACAGCTTCTTACGGAACGTGACCTGATAGAACGCTTATAAGATGGTTTTATGGAAGCGTTCGCAGATACCGTTTGCCTGCGGTGACATCACCTTCGTTTTCGTATGGTCGATGTCGTTGACAACCAGATATAACTGATAATCGTGGTGTTCGACTTTACCGCAGTATTCAGTCCCTCGGTCAGTGAGAATGCGCAGCATGGGTAGCTCATGTTGCTCGAAGTAAGGCAGAACTTTGTCGTTGAGTATATCAGTTTTGATCGTGTAGAGCTTCGCAAACGCTACTTTGCTGTAGGTATCGATGAAGGTCTGTTGGTAAATACGGCCTACGCCCTTGAGATTGCCAATATAGTAAAGTCTGGTCGATTCATATTTTTAAATAAGTTAAGAACAGTTGAATTTAAAACGGAAACGGCGGCTGTTAGTATGCTTGCACTAAAAGATGAGCATTGGAGAGCTCTGTATGAATGTCTATCAAATAAAAAACGAAGCTTATACCTATGATGTCATTGATTTTGATATTGTTGAGCTGTCTACTACTCTCGCCAAAAATAGCAATCTTAGCCCTGACACTATATTAACAATGTTCATGTCGTCTGCACGAGATAATGTTGAGTTCAGCCATCTATGGCACGATGAGCTAAACTTTGACTATTTTGGTAAAGCTAAAGAGCAAAACTACGACATATCATTGCTAGGCAGATTTATGATAATGAAAATGCCTGTTTATGAGTCACTAAAAGATCGCCTTACTAATTTTGGGGAGTTTTTACCTGTCAAAGCTGAGGGAACCCCCATGATGCTATTTAATCTACTTGCATTTGGACTAGAGCAAAAAGATAAATGTCTAACCAAGTATGAAGATGGATTTGAGGACGGTTTAGAACTACTAACCTTTGAGCAAAACGATATACAAGACAAATTCTTATTCAAGTCTAAGCTGGAAGGCACCAAAAAGGTTTACTGTACCGATAAATTTAAAAATATTATACAAGGTAGCCAATTTAAGGGCTTAGTCTTTGATGAGGACTTATTAGATCCATTTGTGTGATTGTATGCACTGTGAGAGAGGCTCCCCCCCCTCACCTAACACTTAAAAGCCCTTTCCAGGGGCTTTTTTGCTTAACCATCTCGGCATTGCTCTTGTGGGTACTCAAATTCTAAGGTGGTGTGTGCTAAATGATACTCTGCCAGGTTGTCGGCCAAACGTTGCTTTAACGCTATCACTTGCTCAGCATTAAGCTCCTGAGCAAGACATAAATGCGCTGTCAGCACATGATGTTCGCCATCTAACGACCAGTAATGCACATGGTGAGCAGTGCTAATTTCTTGCGGCTCTATCAGTACCTCAGTGAGTTTTGTTTGCGTCTTTTTATCCGGTGCTCCTTGCAGAAATAGCCGCACGGTCTGCACTAGGTTGCGCACCACATTGATCAAAATAAACAAGGTAAAACAAATCGATAAAATAGGGTCTAAAATCGGCCAATCAACAAACATCAACACGATTGCGACCACCAGCACCGCCACCCAACCCAGCACGTCTTCAAGAAGGTGCCAATTAAGCACTTTCTCATTAAGTGATTTACCACTGCTCAGTTTAATCGCCGCATAACCGTTCACTGCGATACCTAGCACCGCCAGGGCCAACATGCCTTCCGTTACCGGCATCACTGGGTCAAACAATCTCGGCACCGACAACACCAGCACCCACACCGAGCCAATCACTAATACCACCGAGTTAATAAACGCACCGAATAAACTTAAGCGCCGGTAACCATAGGTAAAATGCTGATTGGCACCTTTATTACTGAATTTGTTAAACAGCCAGGCGCTGCCGATTGACAGGCTATCCCCTAAGTCATGCACGGCATCGGCCATTATCGCGGTACTGTTTGTAAGCCAGCCGCCAATAAACTCGATAATAGTAAACCCGAGATTTAAAAAGAATGCCCAACCAATGCGCTCTGAAGCGATGTCATGGGAATGATCGTGGTGATGCGCCATTTTCTTATCCTTTTGCTGCGTGTACCTACACTCTGGGTTAAAATCTCTTTACCGTCTTTTTTGCTCTTTATCGCGCTCCCTTTAACTTAAACGCGATTAAGCACATTTTTTCTCGTTCGTTATATCTGTGTAAAAACACTATGCCAAACTTTTGTGAGCATTACTAAGCCTGTCAGCTATCCTAATTAACAGGCTCTTATCAGTGAGTACATTATGAAACTAAAAACAAAGTTGTCTTTGTCGTTTGCCGCCGTTATTGCTTTAATGGTTATCTCAAGCCTTATCGTTTGGCTTAAAGTCTCCACCGAAACCCTGCAAGCTGAGGAAGTTAAAAACGACGACCTTCCCGGTTTACTAGCCTATTTATCGATCTCCGATACTATTTATCAAATGCAAAATGAAGCCCTTGAATACATAGGCGGTGAACAACAAAAGCGAGATAGCTTTGCGGCTTTGTATAGACAATTTCAAACGCAACACCAAGAGCTTTATAAGTATGAGTCTAACAAGCCATCAGACATAGAGAAGATGGCAAACATAGAAAACTTAGTGAAGGAATACAATCGCGGCATCACTCAGGGCGTATTTAATCGATACGACCCTGAATTGTTTCGTAGCGTACAATCACAAGTGGCACAGTTAGAACAAGACACCGGTGAGAAGTTAGGTGACTTACTCGACGAGCTCAAAGACCAAGAGTATGCACAGGCCATGCAAGCAAGCGATTTACAAACCAGCTTGCAGGATAATTTACCGGGTGTCAGATATTACCTCGAACTGATCGATGAGGCCGGTGACCTAGTCGCGGGTGTGAACGCACACATTCGCGGTGATACCGAAGCTAAAGCACGCTTTAAAGACGATTTAACCAGTTTCAATGAATACCTTGAGGCGCTTCGACCACTTGAGCAACAACCTGATGAAGTGGCAGCGCTACGTCAAGTTGAGTCTTATCGCGATGACATTGTGCGCACGGCCAACAGCATTTTTAAACGCTATAGTCCACAAGACTATATTGATGCTCGAAGTACTATCAATGACCTAGAAGCCCAGGTTGTTGATAAACTAAACACTATTTTGCAAACCTCAGCGCGGGAAGAGCAAGTAGACGCTATTAGCGCCTTAAACCACCTTGTCGAAGGCTTAAACCTGACCTTGATCATTATTGTGATCATTACCTTAATCGCCTTCGTTGTCGCAGGCATTATTGCCTACCTCATTAGCCACTCAATCATTACTCGCTTAAACAATGTGCTAGAGACAGCAGAAAGTGTCAGCATCGGCGACTTATCGCGCCCGGCTATTGCTCATGCTAACAAGGATGAAATCGACAGCCTTGCTGCGGCGACCAATAAAATGTCGTCATCTCTGCATGATTTAATGGCTCTGATCACGTCACTGGCCACTCAGGTTAGGGAATCCAGCTTGGAAATTAGCTCAACAAACGAGCAAATCGCTAATCGCAGCCAAAACTCAGCAGACCAATCAACACAGATAGCCACTGCCATTGAAGAAATGAGCTCAACGGTTTCAGAGGTCGCTAGACAATCACAACAAGCATCTGGCAATAGTGAGCAAGCAAGAGAGTATGCCGCTCATGGTGCCGAAGCAGTAAGCCAAACGGTAGCAGAAATAAGAAGCGCTTCGAGCAGAGTGCAAAACACCTCCAGCTCAGTCACCGAACTGGGTGAGCTTAGTAATCAAATTGGCAATATCATCAGTGTGATCAGTGCCATTGCCGAGCAAACAAACTTGTTGGCACTCAATGCTGCCATTGAGGCCGCACGAGCCGGTGAGCAGGGCCGAGGCTTTGCCGTCGTTGCCGACGAAGTACGCACCTTGGCTGAGCGCACGACCAAAGCCACCGATGAAGTCGCGCAGACAATTACCGCCATCCAAAAGCAAACTCACCAAGCGGTAGAGTCTATGCATAGTAGCGTAGAGCAAGTAAACAGCAGTGTATCTATGGCGGAGCAGGCGGGGGAACAACTTAGCAACATAATGCAAAGTGCCAGCGACATTGCCAGTATGATTCAATCAATCGCGACTGCCACCGAAGAGCAATCAGTGGTCGCTGCGGAAATGGCCAAGGATGTGTCTGATATTGAGCGCGCGAGCCAGGCATCACTGAACGACACCCAAGGGGCTTTAGAGATTGCGAAACAGCTTAATTCTCAAGCCGGTGAACTTAGTGAGTCTGTGCAGCGCTTTAAATTGCGTGCCAGTTAAGCACAATACTCATTGATTTTATGTATCGCTGTCGGTATTTTAGACCCTAATTTGATAACTAACAGGTGTGCTCCCGGTGCTTAAGTGTGTATTTAGCATTCTTTTACCCCTAGTGATTGTGCTGCAATCACTGGCAGCGAGTGCTGATCCCACCCCTGTACATCAAATCGACAGCGAGCATTTACAGAGCGTACATTCGCACCAACAACATGATGACTTGCAACCACAGGCAAGCGATAATTTGCACGATACTGCTGATTGTCATCACTGCGGCCACTGCTCAGGCTCACATCTCACTTGGGGGAGCATACCGGCCCCCTGTTTTGCCAATGACCATGTTGATTTCGCATTGCCGGACTGGCGCCACCGCGCTGTGGGCGAGGTCATTTACCCAACTTTCCGCCCTCCCATCGTCTAACTGCACTTATCCGCCATGCCCAACGCGCACACTGCGCTTGCGGCTAACTTAACATTTGCAGTTAGAGAATAGTTTATGAAGCTTTCTATTTTTTGCTTTGCGCGCAGCGCGAAGGCACTTAGTGGCGCGTGTGTTCATCGCGCCTTGGACACCTTCTTCACGGTGTTTATCAAAACCGTTACATTGTTAGTATTGAGCGTGTCGTCGCTCACCTTCGCGGGCGAAGGTCACGACCATAATGATATCAACAATACCGCTAAATCATCACCCAGCGACCATGGTCAAGGTATTGCTCTCAGTGAGCGCAGTATGGCCCTAGCGCAAATAAAAGTAGCGCCCTTACAAGCACGTGCACATAACAAAACGCTGTATGCACCTGGAGAGCTCAAAGCCAATGGGTACTCAAGTTACATCGTTTCTGCACGTACTGAGTCGGTTGTCATTGAGCGCCACGCAATGCTTGGCGAGCACGTCAATCAAGGGCAACCACTGGTCACCTTATTCAGTGAAACAATGGCCAATGCTCAGGCCGACTACCTAGTGCGGCGAGTGAGTGGCAACGAGTAAAGCAACTTGATAACCGAGCGGTGAGTGAAAGTGCTCGCTTAAAAGCACAGTCACAATACAACGCCAGCTACGGGCAGTTAATTGCCCTTGGCTTAACCACTGAAGCCATTGATACGATTAGTAAGGACAACATTGCGTCATTTGGCCAATATTCTTTGGTGGCCCAAACCTCAGGAGTGGTGCTTAACGACGACTTCACCCAAGGCCAACGAGTGGAAGCTGGCCAGAGCATTATGACCATCGCCGATGAATCTAGCCTATGGGTTGAGGCCAAAGTTGCGCCTTATAGCGATGGCGCCATCAATAAAGCCACAGCGGTGAATATCGTCGTCAACGGCCGCACTTACCCAGCGAAAGTTATTCAAGAAGCCCATGTGATTGACCCAACTACACGGACGCGGGTGATCCGGCTAAAAGTAGATAACCCGCAAGACAAACTTCATGCCGGCATGTTCGTCGATGTGCATTTCACCTTTGCCAGCACCACGCCAATATTAGCTCTTCCCCAAAGCGCGCTCATGCGCGGCAGTGACGGCGATTGGCAGGTTTTTGTGCAACAAAGCCCCGGCGAGTTCTTACCCGTAGAGGTTGAATTGGGTGAACGCTTTGGTCGCTACCAACAAATCTCCGGCGTGCCTGAGGGAGTCAATGTCGCGATGACCGGGGCTTTCTTTATTTCTTCTCAACTAGCCAAAAGTGGCTTTGACCCTCATAACCACTAAGCTGGAGCGGCACAATGTTTAACTCTATTATTGCTTGGGCGGTGCGTAACCGCCTGCTTGTCGTGCTGGCGTTGGTGAGCCTGATCGCTGCCAGCATCACAGTGATCCCTAAACTTAATTTAGACGCCTTTCCCGACGTCACCAATGTACAAGTAACAGTAAACACCGAAGCCCCCGGTCTGGCCGCCGAAGAGGTAGAGCAACTGATCACCTACCCTATCGAAGCGGTTATGTATGCGCTTCCCAATGTCGAGCAAGTGCGCTCGATATCTAAAACAGGCCTTTCTGGAGTGACCATCGTGTTTAACGAGGACACCGATATTTACTTTGCTAGACAGCTGGTTTTTGAGCGTTTACAAGCCGCCAAAGAGCTTATCCCTGACGGTCTTGGCAGCCCTGAGATGGGCCCCAATACCTCGGGCTTGGGGCAAGTGTATCAGTACTTACTTATAGCCGATGCAGAGGCCGAGCTCGATACGATGGCCCTGCGCTCACTCAATGATTGGGTGGTAAAGCTGCTGATTATGCCGATTGACGGCGTCACTGATGTGCTGTCATTTGGTGGTCGTGTGCGCCAATACCAAGTCGCAATCAACCCGAATAAGTTACTCGCCTATCAATTAACGCAGCAAGACCTTGTGGCCGCGCTCGATGCCAGCAATGACAATGTGGGCGGTTGGTATATGGACCGTGGTCAAGAACAGCTGGTGGTGCGCGGTACCGGCTGGTTTGCTCACTCACGCCAAGGCATTGAGCAAATACAACAAGTAGCGGTAAAAACCGTCGCCGGCACGGTCATTACCGTCGGTGATATCGCTGAGGTGCGCTTAGGCAGCGAGATTCGCCAAGGTGCGGTGACCATGAGCCGTAAAAACGCCCAGGGCGAGGTCGAACAGTTAGGTGAGGTGGTCTCTGGCATTGTCCTCAAACGCATGGGTGCCAATACCAAAGCCACCATCGATGGGATCGAGCAAAGAGTGCAAATGATCAATCAAGCGCTGCCACAAGGGGTACGATTTCAACCTTTTTATGACCAAGCAGACCTTATCACCAAAGCCGTGAATACGGTGGTGAATGCACTCACTCTCGCCTTCGTTTTTATCGTTGTTGTGCTCGCCCTATTTCTAATGAACCTACGCGCCACGTTATTAGTGCTCATATCCATCCCCATCGCCATTGCCATGGCCTTAATGATGATGGTGTGGCTTAACATTTCTGCTAATTTAATGTCGCTTGGCGGTCTTGCTGTGGCGATTGGCATGCTGGTCGATGGCTCAGTGGTAATGGTTGAGAACATGTTTAAGCATTTAAGCCGCCAAGACAGCAAGTTGACGGCACGCGAGCGTATCTTACTCGCGGGGAAAGAGGTCGCTCGACCCGTGTTTTTCGCCGCAACCATTATTTTAGTCGTGTTTATGCCGCTCTTTAGCTTCGAAGGCGTTGAAGCCAAACTATTCCAACCGATGGCGTTAAGCATTATTTTAGCGGTGATCAGTGCCATTTTCGTGGCGTTAATTATCGTTCCTGCACTCGCAAGCTATCTGTTTACCGGTCAAATCACATCGCGGCCCAGCTTGATACTCAAACCCTTGGATGTGCTTTATAAAAAAGCATTACACCAGGCCCTAGCGCATACCAAAGCGGTGGTGGTCACGGCGCTTCTACTCGTTGCTGGCGCTGTTGCCACCCTAGGGCAGTTGGGAACCGAATTTGTTCCCGAGCTCGAAGAAGGTACCATTAACCTGCGCGTTACCTTGGCGCCTTCTTCAAGCCTCGAAACTGCACTTGCGGTGGCCCCCAAACTAGAAGCCAAACTATTAAGCTTTCCTGAAGTCACGTACGCTTTGAGCCGTATCGGTCGGGCCGAAATTGGTGGTGACCCCGAGCCGGTCAATAACATCGAAATCTATATTGGCTTAAAGCCCCCCAGTCAGTGGCAAAGTGCAGAAAACCGCTACCAACTACAAGCCTTGATGGAACAGAAGCTCAGCGCCTATCCAGGGTTGTTGTTTAACTTTTCTCAGCCTATCGCCACGCGAGTTGATGAGTTACTGTCTGGAGTAAAAGCGCAGCTGGCCATCAAACTATTTGGCCCCGAACTTGAAGTGCTAGCGACTCAGGGCGAGGCCATTGCCAATGCGGTAAAAGCGGTGCCAGGCACCCGCGATGTCGCGCTTGAACAAATTGCCGGCGAAGCACAACTGATCGTAAAACCAAAGCGCCAAGCCTTGGCTCGTTATGGCTTGCAAGTCGCCGATGTGATGGGCTTGGTACGCGACGGCATTGGCGGTGTACAAGCCGGACAAATTATCAATGGCAATGAACGCTATGATATTAACGTACGCATTGATAAACCCTACCGACAAACCCCACAAGCCATTGGCAATTTATATTTGCAAGCTAGCAACGGGGCGTGGGTGCGCTTAGCCGATGTGGCCGATATTAGTATTGAATCGGGGCCTCCTCAGGTGCGCCGCGACGATGTACAGCGCCGAGTTGTAGTCCAAGCAAATGTCCAAGGCCGGGATATGGGCTCGGTGGTGGCGCAAATTCGTGAGCAAATCGCAAATGATGTGGCGCTGCCCAGCGGGTACTCTGTGGCCATCGGCGGGCAATTCGAAAATCAACAGCGGGCACAGCAGCGCCTCAGCGTTGTTATTCCATTGTCACTGGCTGCCATCGCGCTGTTACTGTATTTTGCGTTTGGCAGCGTCGGCCAAGCCTTGCTGATATTAATCAACGTCCCATTGGCAGTCATTGGTGGGGTGTTTTCCTTATATTTAAGTGGGCAGTATTTGTCGGTGCCAAGCTCGGTAGGCTTTATTACTTTATTTGGCGTTGCCGTACTCAATGGAGTGGTCATGGTCGAGAGCATCAATCAGCGTATCAATAGCAGCCAGGCTCTAGCCAGCGCAGTATTTGAGGGGGCCACGCAGCGCCTGCGCCCGGTGCTGATGACCGCTATCACGTCGGCATTAGGCTTGATTCCAATGCTGCTTTCTCAAGGTGTGGGTGCCGAAATTCAGCGCCCCTTGGCAAGCGTGATTGTCGGTGGGCTACTGACATCCACCTTATTAACTTTGTTTGTGTTGCCAGCTTTGTATCCACGTTTTTCTCGGGCTAAGCTTAAACACTAAAGCTATTGTGGCGCATGAATCGACAACAGGTTTATGCGCCAGTTAACCTAGGCTAAGAAATCCGCTATACTACGCGGCTCTTTTTTAAACCCCTGTATTTAGAGAGACATCATGAGCCAAGTTCGTGGTAATTTGTTTATTTTATCCGCCCCATCTGGTGCGGGTAAGTCCAGCTTGATCAATGCGTTACTCCAACAACATAGTGATATGCAAGTATCGGTGTCGCACACCACTCGTGCTCCTCGCCCTGGCGAGCAAAACGCCAAGCATTATCATTTTGTAAGCGAAGCTGAGTTCAAAACACTGATCGACAATGATGATTTCTTTGAATGGGCGCAAGTGTTCGACAACTATTACGGCACCTCAAAAGCGGCGATAGAACAGCAACTTGCCAACGGCATTGATGTGTTTCTCGATATCGACTGGCAAGGCGCCCGACAAGTGCGAGAATTAGCCCCGGACGTCACCACTATTTTTATTTTGCCGCCATCCAAGGCAGAGCTTGAAAATCGCCTAACCAATCGCGGCCAAGATTCCGCAGACGTGATTGCCGGGCGCATGGCCAAGGCGCAATCGGAAACCTCACACTTTGATGAGTATGATTACTTGGTCGTTAATGATGACTTTGACACCGCTTTAGCAGAGATTGAAACCATCGTTAAAGCCAAGCGCTTAAGCATCAGTGCTCAGCGTGTAAAACATAACGAACTAATCCACGACTTGTTAAAATAACTATTGGCCTAAACTTAACCTTGCAGTAAACTATGCGTTTACAGAATTAAATTTTGGAGTGAAGCATGGCTCGCGTAACTGTTGAAGATGCAGTAGATAAAATTGGCAATCGTTTTGACTTAATCCTTGTCGCCGCCCGTCGTGCGCGCCAGATCGCCGTAGGTGGTAAAGATCCTATGGTTGATGCTGAAAACGATAAACCAACGGTTCTCGCTTTGCGTGAAATCGAGGAAGGCCACATTACTGTGGATACCCTAGAGGCCATTGAACGCCAAGAGCAGCAAAACCAAGAAGCTGCTGAAATGGCAGCTGTTGCGGCTATCGTTGGCGGCAACCAATAAGCGGCCTCTAACGCTCTCAAAACGGCTGCAATACTCGTGCAGCCGTTGGCTTTCCCCTCTTTTCATCGTATATTCACCTTAACTGTTCAATTTCGCCTCGCTGTGTTTGGAGTGTGAATGTATCTCTTTGAAGGTCTAAAGAAAAAAATATCCGAGTACCTGCCTCCGGCTGATGTGGCATTGGTACAAAAAGCCTATGTGGTGGCCCGTGAAGCCCATGAAGGACAATTTCGCTCAAGTGGTGAGCCGTACATCACACACCCCGTTGAAGTAACGCAAATTTTAGCCAGCATGAAGCTCGACCATGAGACCCTTATGGCGGCGCTTATGCACGATGTCATCGAAGATACCGACTTCTCGCAACAAGACCTGGCGGAGATATTTGGCGAGACGGTCGCCGAACTCGTCGAGGGCGTCAGTAAGCTCGATAAACTCAGCTTCAAAGACAAAAAAGAATTCCAAGCTGAAAACTATCGCAAAATGATCATGGCGATGACTCAGGACATCCGCGTTATTTTAATTAAATTGGCGGACCGCACCCACAATATGCGCACCCTAGGAGCACTACGTCCTGACAAGCGTCGTCGCATCGCCCGCGAGACCTTAGAAATCTTTGCCCCCATCGCTAACCGCTTAGGTATCCACGACATTAAAAACGAGCTCGAAGACTTAGGTTTTCAAGCGCTTTACCCGATGCGCTATCGCGCCCTGAAATCAGAGGTTGCGAAAGCACGAGGCAATCGTAAGGAAGTGATCAGCAATATTCAGGGTGAGATTGAATCACGCTTAGAAGACGCTGGCATTCAAGCGCAAGTATCAGGGCGAGAAAAGCACCTCTACAGCATTTACAAAAAAATGCTCAACAAAGAGCTAATGTTTAACGAGGTGATGGACATTTATGCGTTTCGCATTGTTGTTGATAGCATGGATACCTGTTACCGCGTGCTTGGGGTGGCGCATAATCTCTATAAACCTATCGAAACACGTTTTAAAGATTATATTGCCGTACCAAAGACCAATGGCTATCAGTCGCTACACACCTCGCTGGTGGGGCCACACGGCATTCCCGTAGAAATTCAAATTCGCACCTTAGATATGGATCACATGGCCGATAAAGGGGTCGCGGCACATTGGATGTACAAAAAGGCGGGAGAAAATACCGGGCATACTGCTCAGCAACGCGCCCGTCAATGGATGCAAAGCTTACTCGAACTGCAACAAAGTGCAGGCTCTTCATTTGAGTTCGTGGAAAACGTTAAAACCGAACTGTTCCCTGAAGAGATTTACGTATTTACTCCTGATGGCCGTATTATCGAGTTGCCAATGGGGGCCACCGCTGTCGACTTTGCCTATGCGGTGCACACCGATGTTGGCAACACCTGTGTAGGTGCCCGCGTCAATCGCAAACCGCACCCCTTAAGTCGACCGCTTGATACCGGGCAAACCGTAGAGGTGATCACCAGCTCAGGGGCACACCCCAACGCCACGTGGCTCAACTTTATTGTTACCGCAAAAGCACGTTTATGTGTACGTAATTACCTTAAGAGCCAACGCCAAGAAGAGGCTATGCAATTAGGGCGTCGTCTGCTTGATTCGGCTTTGGGCGAGCACGCATTAGACGAGATAGGTGAAGAGCGGATAACGCGTGTGCTTGAAGAGCACCAACTCAACACCTTGCTGGAACTACTGGTCGAAATAGGCTGTGGCAACATTATGAGCATGCTAGTTGCCAAACGCCTACTGCAGGTAGACGAGGAACAAATCGACGACTTAGAAAAATCGGCAAAGGCGGCCATTATTGGTACCGAAGGCATGCTGGTCAATTACTCTAAGTGCTGTCGTCCGGTCCCAGGTGATGCCATTGTCGCTCATGTTAGCCAAGGCAAAGGCCTGACCGTGCACCGCCAAGAATGTAAAAATATTCGCGGCTGGCAAAGCGAGTCATCAAAGTACTTTGTTGTGAAGTGGGAAGATAACCCAGAAAAAGAATACATTGCCGCTTTACGTGTGGAAATCATCAACCACCAAGGTGTGCTCGCTAAGCTCACCAACTTAGTGGCGTCAACAGGCGCTAATATTGTTGAACTAACAACTGATGAAAAAGAAAGCAATTTATATGTTATTGACCTTGGCGTGACCGTGAAAGACCGTATTCACCTAGCAAATATCATGCGCCGCATCCGGGTGATGCCAGATGTACAAAAGGTCTACCGTAAAAAGTAAAGGACAATCATGAATAAAATTATTATATCAACCGACCAAGCTCCCTCAGCTATTGGCACTTATAACCAAGCTGTTAAGGTAGGCACCGCTGTATACCTTTCGGGGCAAATTCCACTTGTGGCAGAGACCATGGAAATGATCTCTGATGACTTCGCGGAACAAACACAGCAAGTATTTAAAAACCTGGCCGCCGTTTGTGAAGCCGCCGGGGGTGAGTTACAAGACATGGTCAAGGTCAATATTTTCCTTACCGACTTGAGCAACTTTGCCACGGTGAATGAAATTATGAGCCAACATTTCAAGATGCCTTACCCCGCTCGCGCCGCGATTGGCGTGAAAGAGCTGCCTAAAGGCGCGCAAGTTGAAATCGACGGAATTATGGAGCTTCCATCCACTAATTAGACAGCCCACCTCACTGGTATACTTTTTGGGCAGAGTTTTCTGCCCTCTCCTCTCTTCCATTCTCCTTGTAAATCTCATAAAGTAGGATAAAACTTAATAAAGTCGTGTGCTTGCAAGGAATTATTTGTGTTTAAATTGGCCCACAATGGCAATGTGCTGTTTAATGTGACGCAGGAGACACCAGCGCCACCATCAAAAGCAGCCATGCTAGAAGCATTACAGCAATCCGAATTTGCTGGCTGTAAAGTGGACGACGAGCACCTCGATAAGTTTTACAGCGGTGAAGAATCAGGTCCGAGTATCGTAGTCGGTAAGCGCGTAGATGCCACGTTAGAGGTCACCATCAGCGACGATAAAATGTCAGCGATGGGACGGCTAACCACAGCGCAAGGGGGCAAAGCCCTCGATTTGGAAGCCGGCAAAAAGGCCATTGTGGTGGCGGGTGTACGCCGAGGCTACCAGCAAGCGCTTTTAGAAAAGCTTTTACAACAGCAATTCGAATTGGCCCCTGGTAGTTCAGTGAAAGGCACACTAGCGCGTGGACGCTTACCCGTTGATGGGCAGCCCAGCGAACTAGTCAAACAAACACAAACCCTAAAAGATCGCATTAACAAACCTAAACGCCGTGAAGACGGCACGGTTGATATGCGCGACTTTGGCAAACTTGCCAGCGTTCAGCCCGGCACTGTTTTAATGATCCAAAAGCCTGCGACTCCAGGGAAAGAGGGATTCACCGTCACCGGCGATGTGCTTGAAGCCAAACCTGGTGAGCAACTGTCTTTAACCCCCGGAGAGGGGACCGAACTCAATCCGGATAACCCACTGGAGCTGCGCGCGACTGTTTCTGGTGTGCCCGTGGAATCTCCCAATGGCATGCGCGTTGACGATATTTTCACGATTAAAGAAGTGAACGTTAAAAGCGGCCATATCGATTTTGATGGCTCTGTGGTGATCACCCATAACGTTGAGCCGGGTATGCGGGTGACCGCTAAGGGTGAAATTAGCGTACTGGGCACGGTGGAATCAGGTATTCTTAATGCCACCGGTGATATCACCATCAAACAGGGCACCATTGGTCACCCTAACCACCAACAAAATGACGCCGAGCTTACTTGCCAGATTAATGCGGGCGGTAATTTACATATCAGCCACGCCCAATATTGCTACCTAGAAGCCACCAATATCTATATCGAACGCCAAGCTAGCCATTGCCAATTAAAAGCTCTAGAAAGCCTCATAGTGGGGCCAGAAGAGAGCCCAAATGGTAAGCTCTTTGGCGGTGAAGTACTCGATGCCTGCCGCCTTGAAGCCGGTGAAATTGGTAGTGAGTCGGGGGCCAAGATGCGCATTAATCTAGTTGCCCGAGGCGCGGATATTACCGCTGACAATGACGCCTGTGTGCAGCAACTTTCGCAGACTGACGATAAACTCGCGTCGTTGCAAGATGCACTAGAGAAGGCCGAAGCGATTAAAGACGCGGAAAAGAAAAAGCAACTCATTGAAAAAATTGGCGCCACACAACTGGCTCTAGTACAACAAGCAGATGAGCTTGAAACTAAGCTGTCTAGCTTAGATAACACCTTACACTCACTGCTTGATGGCGCTAATCTTGTCGCTCATCAACGCTTAAATTCCGGCGTTGAGATTCATATCTTTGACAAGGTACTGAAAACAGCCAGACAGTACCCACCCTGCGTTGTAAAACTAGAGAAAAGCAAAATAGAGGTTGAGTTTAAAACCTCCTAAACAGCAAAAAAGCGTGCCTAGCCCATTACTCATAACGAGGCTCAGCACGCTAACCACAAGATTTACAATAAGGCTTGCTGTTGTTTTAGCTGTTCAGGCCATACTCCTACCTGCACTTGACCAATATGACTCTTTTGCAAAAGCAACATCGCTAAACGAGACTGGCCGATACCGCCACCAATGGTTTGTGGTAGCTTTTTATGAAGCAAGGCTTGATGCCAAGGCAGTTGCGTTTTGTGGCTTTGCTCGCTCAACTCCAACTGAGTGAGTAATGACTCGGGGCAAACCCGAATGCCCATGGAAGAAATCTCAAATGCATCTTCAAGTACCTTGTTCCACACTAAGATATCGCCGTTAAGTCCAGGCAACCCCTCATCTCCTTGAGTAGACCAATCATCATAATCCGGGGCGCGCACGTCATGACGTTGACCGTCTGCGAGCTTACCACCGATGCCGATGAGAAAGACTGCACCATACTGCTTACAAACCGCACGCTCCCGTTCTTTCGCGCTTAAATCTGGGTATGCCTGACGCAACTTCTCGGCATGAATAAAATGAATTTTTTCAGGTAGGTAAGGAGCAATATCAAACTGCTCACCGACATAGGTCTCTGTCGCTTTAATGGCAGCATAAATTTGCTCAACAGTGGCCTTTAGCGTCGCTAAACTGCGCTCGCTACGCTCACAAATCACCTTTTCCCAATCCCACTGGTCAACATACACTGAATGGATAGGGCTTAGACGTTCTTCGTCTGGGCGCAAGGCCCGCATATGTGTGTACAATCCAGAGCCCACCGCAAAGCCGTAATCAGCGAGGGTCTTACGCTTCCACTTCGCTAATGAATGCACCACCTCATAACGTTGCTCAGGCAGGGTTTTCACCTGCACGGCGACGGCCTTTTCGTGACCACTGAGCTCATCTTGAATGCCATCTCCTACCTGGGCAAGAATCGGCGCCTGCACCTCAACAAGATTCAAAGCCGCTGCTAAGTGCTGTGAAAATACCTGTTTAACCGTACTAATTTGCTGCTGTTGTTGAATATACTCTGTGCTCATGGTCCTCATTCCCATTGCTGCTGCTTTGTTCGATATAAAAACCATACCTCAGCGAGCGTTTTATTCAATAGCATTTAACAAAAAGAGCTTTACTTAAAAATAAAAATCAATTTAACTGAAATATATTAGATATCATTTATTTTTTATGTGTTTTAACTATGGAAAATTATCGATTCGACAATTTAGACAAATCCATCCTTAAGAGCTTGATGAGTAATGCCCGCACCCCTTACGCCGAATTGGCGAAACAATGCGGAGTCAGTGCTGGGACCATTCATGTGCGCATAGAAAAAATGCGCCAAGCCGGAGTGATCACCGGCACCCAGGTATGTGTTGACGCTAAACGCCTGGGGTATGATGTGTGTTGCTTTATTGGCATTAACCTCAACAATGCCCGCGACTACCCCCATACTTTAGAGCTATTGCGTGAGCTCGAAGAAGTAGTCGAGGCCTACTACACCACAGGTAATTACAGCATTTTTATTAAGGTGATGGCGCGCTCCATCGAGCACTTACAAGACGTGCTGATCAATAAAGTGCAAGCGATTGAAGCAATTCAGTCAACCGAAACGCTGATTTCTTTGCAAAACCCTATTAATCGTAGTGTGACCCCATAGCCACATTGGCGTATAATCGGCGCACTTTTTTGTAACAGCAAAGATGGGCTATGGGCGAGAAGCGTTACCACCGAGTAAAACAAGTTTTAGATAGACGACAAACCGATCTAAGCGTGTGCTTAGATGAAGTGCATAAACACCATAATCTTTCGGCCATCGTGCGCACCGCCGACGCTGTCGGTTGTCACCATATTCATGCGGTCTGGCCTAAAGAGCAGCGTCGTCTCACCAATAACACCTCCGGCGGTAGCAAAAACTGGGTGCACACCCATATGCATGACGATATTGATCAGGCTGTTGGCAGTATTCGCGAGCAGATCCCTGGGGTGCAGTTGCTGGCCACTAACCTCAGTAGCGACGCCGTCGACTATCGTGATATTGACTACACCCAACCCACCGCCGTGATTGTTGGCCAAGAGCGCGAGGGTATTTCCGATGCAGCGCTTGCCCATGCTGATAAACATATCGTTATTCCAATGCGCGGTATGGTGCAGTCTCTAAATGTCTCTGTGGCTGCAGCGTTAATCCTTTATGAAGCACAGCGTCAACGCGAAGCCGCGGGCTTGTATGAACGCGATATGCTCAATCCACAAATCAAGCACACTTTACTGTTCGAAGGATGTCATCCTATTATTGCCCAGCAATGCAAAGAAAAGGGACTCCCTTACCCGGCTCTCGACGAGAACGGTGAAATTATTGCCAATGAACAGTTCTGGGATACCTTACGCTACAAACGTCAGCGCTAAGTGACTTGAAAGCAAGGCCCTGCAGTCAGTACACTTAGGTTATAACTGTTTGAAGGACATGCCATTTGCCAAGCCTGAACACCTACCCCATTAACGAGCTCAAAGGCGTTGGCCCAAAAATGGCCGAGCGCCTTGCCAAGCTTGGCATTCGTAGCGTGCAAGACATGCTATTTCATTTGCCGCTGCGCTATGAAGACCGCACCCGCATTGTTCCCATCTGCGAGCTTCTGCCACATACCCATGTGTGTGTGCAAGCCACCATTGAATCCGCCAACATTACCTTTGGTCGCCGGCGGATGTTGGTGTGCCATATTAATGATGGCAGTGGACGCATGACACTCAGGTTCTTTAACTTCTCTGCGGCGCAAAAAAACGCCATGCAAGAGGGCAAAGTGATCCGCTGTTTTGGTGAAGTGCGCCGCGCTAAAGTCGGGCTGGAAATGGCGCATCCTGAGTACAATATTAGTGACAGCCCCGAAGCCCTCCCCACACAAACACATTTAAGCGCCATTTATCCGACCACCGACGGACTAAAACAACTGTCACTGCGCAACCTGATGCTTCAAGCGCTGCAAGCCTTGAATCGCGCGCCGATAGAAGAGCTACTGCCACAACAGTATCGTCCCGCAGGTTGGTCACTCGCCGATGCCATTCGCTTTATTCACCAACCACCGGTTGATAGCGATACCCAAGCTTTAGAGCTCGGTGAACATCCAGCGCAGCAACGTCTGGCATTTGAAGAGTTACTGGCCCATAACCTCAGCTTGTTGGCCCTAAGGCAACAGGGGCAAGCACATAAGGCCGTGGCCTTGGCGCCAAATAATGCCTTAGAGCAGCCGTTTTTAGCGTCTTTAGGGTTTACGCCGACGTCAGCACAGCAACGCGTAGTGGCACAGATCAAAACGGATATGCAGCAGCCGTATCCAATGATGCGCTTGGTACAAGGCGATGTTGGCTCAGGGAAAACCTTAGTGGCAGCACTGGCAAGCTTATGTGCCATCGCCCAAGGTTACCAAGTGGCGCTCATGGCGCCGACAGAAATTCTCGCCGAGCAACATGCTTTAAACTTCAACCGTTGGTTTACCCCGCGCGGTATTCAAGTCACCCTGCTTGGTGGTAAAACCAAAGGCAAAGCACGTGAGCACGCCCTGAGCGATATTCAAAGTGGCCAGGCGCAAATGATTATTGGCACCCACGCATTATTCCAAGATCAGGTGCAATTCAATAACCTGGCGTTGATCATAATTGATGAGCAACATCGTTTTGGCGTCCACCAGCGCTTGTCACTGCGTGAGAAAGGCCGCTTTGGCGATTGCTACCCACACCAATTGGTGATGACCGCCACCCCCATCCCTCGCACCTTAGCGATGACCGCTTACGCTGATTTGGAAACATCAATTATCGACGAGCTGCCCCCGGGGCGCACGCCTGTTACCACCGTTGCTATTCCCGACAGCCGACGCGACGATGTCATTACGCGTGTGCACAAAGCGGTACAAGAGCAAGGTAGACAAGTTTACTGGGTGTGTACCCTGATTGACGAGTCTGATGCGCTGCAGTGTCAAGCCGCGCAATTAAGCGCCGAAGAACTTCGTGAGCGCCTCCCTGAGCTGCGTATTGGCCTAGTTCATGGTCGTCTAAAGGCGGATGAAAAGCAGCGCGTTATGAGTGAGTTTAAAGACGGCGAACTTGATGTGCTAGTGGCAACGACAGTGATTGAAGTGGGTGTTGATGTCCCTAATGCCAGCCTAATTATCATAGAAAACCCCGAGCGCTTAGGTTTGGCGCAATTACATCAGCTCCGTGGTCGTGTTGGCCGGGGCGCGGCAGCCTCCCATTGTGTGCTGCTCTATCATGCCCCTTTGTCACATACTGCGCAGCAGCGCCTAGGAGTGTTACGTGATAGCAACGATGGTTTTGTTATTGCCGAGCGCGATTTGCAAATTCGTGGGCCAGGGGAAGTGTTAGGCACAAAACAAACCGGCATGACCGATTTTAAAGTGGCGGATTTAGAGCGCGACAAAGCCTTAATCAACAACCTTCGTCCGCTCGCCAAACAGCTTCTCATACAGCATCCAGAGGTAGCCAAGGCATTGTGTTGGCGCTGGTTAGGCGATCGCTCTGCCTACGCCCAGGCCTGATGGAGCTATACCTGTATCAAAGCATTATAAGTGTGCTAACTCGCTGTATTTAGACAACAAAAAACCCGCCAAATGGGCGGGTTTTTCATCTGCAAAAGCTTAGAATTTGTATTCCATGCCTACAGCTAAATAGTCTTCATCAGCGCTCGCATCGTCATCAAATTTGGTATAAAAGCCAAATAACTTGGTACTTTTATTAAACTTGTAATCAACGCCTGCGGTCATCGCATTACGGTCGTTGCCAGCAAAATCCATGGTTTGGTATTGCGCTTTTAATACCGTTTTATCAATCGCATATGCTGCACTTACTAAGAAGCCGTCGCTGTCTTCACCACCTGCTGCGGGCTCTTGTGTTTGGTACATGGCACCGAGCTTTATTCCTGCGACTTTAGTGCCCACCGTAGCACGTAAAATATCATAGCCTTTTACTTCACTGTCAGCGGCAATTGCGGCGTACACGTTGGATTTTTTCAGGCCTTTATCACCATAAGTCAAGGCAACCGAATAGCCGTTGTCGGCATCGGTATCATCTTCAGCGATATAACTGGCAATAACTTTAAAACCATTGAGGCTATTCGAGGTGTATGTAACTGAGTCACCTAAGCGATTTTCACCTTTGAATACGTTTTTAATATCGCCTTCAAGGTCACTGAACAAGTCAACTTTACCTTGCGATTGCTTTAGCGCGGTATCGTTACGACCAATCACGATTTGGCCAAAGTTACCTTTAAGACCGACGTATTGGTTACGTGCAGTGATGTTGTCTTTATCGCCTTTTGAATCAGCATCAGACAAATCAACCTGAAACTCAAGTTTATAAACTACGTCCAAGCCATCAGCAATCCCTTCTGAGCCTTTAAAGCCAAGGCGAGACGCATTACTTTTGATTTCAGTGAATGATCCCTCACCCTCATCAGATGATTGCACTGTTACATTCGCTTTACCGTAAATATTGACATCAGCCGATGCGTAAAAAGGCAATCCAGCCGCCACAGCGAGCACTAGTGCAGAAGGAGCAAATCTCATAGTCGTTTCCTCAGTTAAAAATCGCAACACATAATTAAAACGCCTGCAGTCTGCCAGTGTTAAATTACAGAAATATGACAAATGACATTTAAAGTTCAATAAAGTGTCACCTAGGTGACATTTAAGCTTCACATTCAACGCTTTAATAATGATGTTTATGTGAGTTCTTCACCGATCAATTGTAGCTGCTGTTGCAGCTTTTCAATTAAGTCTTTTTGTTCATTGTCTTTATGAAAGGCGACGAACACTTCTCGCGAGGTCTGCGGCACTCCTTCAACTAAAAAGAGCTCTCCCGATTCCAGATATTGCTGCGCTTGCACTCTTGGCACAAAGGCACTACCGCCACAACGTAAAATCAACTCTAAGGCGATACGTCCTGTACTGGTGCGAAAATAAGGCGGTGCCGAATTGGCAAAGTTGCGGGCATGCCACAGCGAAAATGCCGTCCCCCAATCAACGAATACATATTGGTTATCAAAAAAAGACTCAGCAGTCGCATCGGCATAACTCGACAGCGGAATAATATCCAGAGTGCAAATTGGTTCAACGCATAACTCATCGACCTTAGGTAAATCGAACAGTACCGCTATATCTAAGGTGCGTTCGAGTAATAGTCGGGTGCTCTCCTGCTGATTTTTAACTTCTGCGACCAAGGAGATGCCCGGCATGGCCGAGACAATATGGGCAATACCAAATTGCAAAAAAGCATCCCAAATGTTCGCTGTGCCACTGAGTGCCAATTGACGGCGCATGTTATCTGCCAGCGCCACATCCAGCTTGGCGCGCTGTACTCCGGTGACAATCAGCTTAGCGTGAGGTAACAGACGCTCCCCCGGAGCAGTCAGCTGGATGTTATTGCGTTGGCGCAGAAATAGATTGACGCCCAAGCTTTGCTCTAACTGACGAATTCGAAAGCTCACCGCTGACTGCGTGATATATAGGTTTTCTGCAGCGCGGCCAAAGTGGCGAGTACGCGCGACCTCAATGAACGTCTTCAGTAAATCGATATCCACTCGTGTTTATCCTCACGATAAAAATTTTTTGTTTAAAAAAACAACGCTTGTGTACCATACTCCAGCCGATTTCCCTTGTATTAGGAGCTAGCTATGACGGCGCACCAATTGTTCGAATTACGCAAAGCCTTTGCTTGCGATCACAAATTCTATAACGATGAAAAGTTCCCACGCGGTTTCAGCCGCAGTGGCCACTTTACGCTACTAGAATCGGAGATTTTAGAAGAACATGGACGCTTATTAAAAGCTTTGCAAGAAAAAACAGTTGAACCCATTAACGACACACAAGCGCACTTCGTTGCAGCCACGACTGGCGTATCCACGCCCATCAACCCGGTCGAGAAAGCGTGGATAAAGTACTTAAAACTGACGACCAGTAAGGCACGTTTTTTCACCTTGTTTGGGCGTAAACGCAGCTTTGACGCACCTGAAGTGGAAGTAGAAATCGATAGTGACGATCTCGATTAAACCGCATTTTACGCCCATGCCAGCCATTAGCAGGCGTGGGCGAGTTTAAAAAATTAACGCAAGCTGGCGCGATTGACGGTGCCTTGCTGCTGCGCGCGAGCGTTGCGGCTAAAGCGCCATGAATCCCAACTAAACACCAGCAACGCAGCCCAAATACAGGCGAAGGTAACGATGCGCTCAGCATCAAATACCTCGCCATAAAAGACCACGGCTAATAAAAACATCAGGCTTGGGCCAATATATTGGAAAAAGCCGATAGTGGTGTATTGCAACCGCTTAGCAGCAGCGGTGAAACACAATAGCGGTAAGGTGGTCACAATACCGGCGCTAACCAGCAAGGTATTTAATTGCCAACTATTGACCATTAAATCGGAGCTTGCTGTGGGCGTTGAGAAGTACCAATAAGCCAGTGCCACCGGGAATAAGATAACCGCTTCAAGTAATAACCCAGGTAATGATTCAACGGGCATCTTTTTACGAATTAAACCATAGGTGGCAAAGGAACCAGCCAACGCAAAGGCCACCACCGGAAACGAACCGAAACTGATCAGCTGAATGGCCACCCCAGTGAGCGCCAAAGCCACCGCAAATAGCTGCCACTTGCGCAAGCGCTCAGATAAAAAGGTTACACCGAGCAATACGTTCAGTAACGGGTTGATGTAATAGCCAAGACTGGCATCGAGCATGTGGTCATTGTTCACCGCCCAAATAAACAAGCCCCAGTTGAACCCTAATAAGGTGGCACTCACCACCAACATGAGTAAGTATTTTGGCTGCTTAATGATCACTTGGACGTTACGCCACTGACGCAACACTGCCACCACTAACAGCAAAAATAGCACCGACCAAATCACACGATGGGCAAGGATTTCCAGAGCGGGTACAGCGAGCAACTGTTTGAAATAGACCGGGGCAACACCCCACATAGTGAACGCCAAGGCTGCGAATAGCATGCCTTTTTTGGCTTGAGCATCGGATGACATAACACTAACCCAAACGGTAAAAACGCTATTCTACGCCTCGCATTGTTGAAGGGCTAGTTTATCCGACTAAATAAGTGCCTGTACCATAAGCGATTTGCACACCTTGGTCATTATGCAGCTCCATACGACAGACACACACCTTGTTACCCGAGCGAATCAACATAGCCGTAGCAATAAAACGCTCACCCTTGCCCGGGCGTAAATAATCTGTGCGCAAATCGATGGTGCCTAAGGTTGCCAGCCGGGATTGTGCGCTGAGCATTTCTGCCGGGCCAAATTTATCAATCACCGATGCCGCAGCAAGCAATCCACCCACGGTGTCTAACAACGACGAAATAACTCCGCCATGGAGTATTTGCTGTTGCGGGTTACCGATTAACTGCGCGCTCCATGGCAATTCGATGCTCGCCGACTCGCCGTCCAGCTCCTTAATCTCCATTGCCAATAACTGGTTAAACGGCATTTGCGCAAATAACTGGCTTAGCTTATTCAGGGCTTGAGCTTTATCCATAGTCTGTTCTCAACTGGTAAGATGAGTTATAGCCTATCTGAAGATGCATTTTTAAGCAAAGAGCAAGGCAGTTGCAGACAGGAATAATAAAAGACTCTAGAATAGGCGGCCATGAGCAGTGTATCCGCATTATTTTCCGAACAAACGCCTGAGCAGATCCTGCGCGACGTGTTCGGCTACAGCCAATTTCGCGAGGGCCAACAGCAGGTGATCAACGCCGTGCTTGGCGCTCAGGATGCCTTAGTGCTCATGCCGACAGGCGGTGGCAAGTCATTATGCTACCAAGTGCCGGCAATGTTATTACCCGGGCTAACCTTGGTCATTTCACCATTAATATCTTTGATGCAAGATCAGGTAACCCAGCTCAACGCCCAAGGGGTCAAAGCGGCTTATATTAATAATTCTCTGACTCGTGAACAGCAGCAGCTCATCTATCAGCAACTCCATGACGGCGAAATAAAACTACTTTATGTTGCTCCGGAGAAAGTGCTGCAATATGAGTTTATGCAGCGTCTTGGCTATTTAAATATCAGCCTTATTGCGGTTGATGAGGCACATTGTGTGTCTCACTGGGGGCATGATTTTCGTCCCCATTACTTCCGCCTTAGTGAACTCAAACAGCGCTTTGCCCATGTACCGATGATGGCACTTACTGCCACCGCCGACAGCGCCACTCGTGTCGATATTGTCAATCAACTGGGGCTTCGCTCGCCCTATATCCATATTGGTAGCTTCGATAGGCCAAACATTCGCTACACCTTGGAAGAAAAGTTTAAACCTTTCACTCAGTTGCTGCGCTATTTGCGCACCCAAAGTGGGCAAAGCGGCATCATCTACTGTACTAGCCGCAAGCGTGTTGATGATTTGGCCCAAAAGCTCAGTGAAGCAGGTTTTAATGTCGCCGGTTACCACGCTGGCATGAGTAACGAATCGCGCCACTTTGTACACAACGCTTTTGCCAAAGACGATATTCAAATTGTGGTCGCCACTGTGGCCTTCGGCATGGGCATCAACAAACTCAATGTGCGCTTTGTGGTGCACTACGATATTCCCAAAAACATCGAGTCTTATTATCAAGAAACTGGCCGAGCCGGACGGGATGGTTTGGCCGCAGAAGCCATTATGTATTTTGACCCGGCGGATGTCCCTCGAGTTAGGCGCTTTTTTGAAGACATTGACGATGAGCAGCGCCGCCGTGTCGAAGAGCAACGTTTCAATGCCATGGCCAGTTTTGCCCAAGCGCAAACCTGCCGACGACAAATACTGCTTAATTATTTTAGTGAATACCAGCGCGAGGCATGCGGTAACTGCGATATCTGCTTAAATCCACCACAGCGTTTTGATGGCACCGTGGTGGCGCAGCAGGCGCTATCCTGTGTGTATCGCGCCGGACAAAAGTTCGGGCTGGGCTATATCGTCGAGTTACTGCGCGGCGCCAACACTCAGCGTATCCGAGATCTCAATCATCACACCTTAAGCACCTATGGCATAGGCAAGGAGCACAGCAGCGAATATTGGCTCAGTATTTTGCGCCAGCTCATTCATCAGGGCTTACTGCATCAAGATATTACCCAAGGTTCGGTACTACACCTTACCGAAGCAGCCAGACCGGTGCTCAAGGGCGAATATCAGTTACAACTTGCTGAACCACGTTTACAAGCCAAGCACGTTTATCAAGATAAGCTGGCCCAGTTCAATTACGATAAAAAGCTGTTTGCTAAACTGCGCGCCTTGCGCAAGCAACTAGCGGACGATGATGATGTGCCGCCGTATGTGGTATTCAATGACCGAACCTTAGCGGAAATGGCGCAACTTATGCCTACCAATGACACCGAGTTTTTAAAAGTATCGGGTGTGGGTTTCACTAAACTCAGTAAGTACGGCAGTGCCTTTATGACTTTAATTCGTAATCATCTGTCACCCGAATAATCGCCAATACCATATAAGAGCTTAACTGTGACCCAACTCGCTATAGATAGCCAACACCACGTTATTATCATTACTCCTGATGTGATGCCCAGCGCCGATGAATTCGATTTTTGGGGCCGTATTTTCTTGCATCATGACGCCATCGCCATCGGTGAGTTTGAACAAGGTGTAGACAGGCACATGCTGCGTTTTAGCTTTGAACAGCTTCCTTTTGAGCTGCATTTTGAACATTATGGCGACAATATTTGGATCAGCGCCACAGGGGTTGAAGCGCAAGGTAAGTTAACCGAATTAGGAAATTATTTAAGCGCAAGTTAATAAATGTGCGATACACTTTAATTCACGATATGGAAAAAAGTGAGTTAAATGAATCGACTATTCGTTCTACTGAGTACCCTAGCCGCCTTTTCCAGTGCTGCTCCCGCGCAGCAGGAAAAGTGCAAGAATGAACAGTCCCAAGTGCAAAGTAACCACTTACTATCGCGTCAACTCGAGGACAAAGCTCCCCTTCCAGATGCCAATCCTAGCCGACGGATTGGAGACATTAGCTTTAGCCAGCAAAATATCTTTAACACCGAATTAGACGATGAAAATAACTGGCTGTTTCGCCTTGCCAACGACATGCATGTGATGACTGAACAGCAAGTGTTAGAGAATATTTTGTTGTTCCAACCAGGCGATCGCTACAGCCCACAACAATTACGCGAGTCAGAACGTTTGCTGCGTCAACAAGGCTATTTATATGACGCTCGGATCAGTGCGCAAACGCGGTGCGACGAGTTTGTGGATGTGAAAGTCGAAACCCGTGAACTCTGGACTTTGTTGCCAGAGATTAGCTTTAGCCGCAGCGGAGGTGAGAACCGATCCACGTTTGGTTTTCGTGACAGTAACTTCCTTGGTTGGGGTAAGCGCGTATCCTTAGTACGCACCAATGATGAGGAGCGCAGTGGTTACGAATTTACCTATGACGATCCGAATATTCTCGGCAGTCGTTATCGCGGTCGTCTTGAGTATGCAGATAACAGTGACGGTAAGCGCCATTGGCTGTCGGTCACTTATCCTTTTTATGCGCTGTCTACAAAACACAGTTATGGGGTGGCCAATGGCAGTAACCGCCGTCAGGAGAAGCTCTATGATCGCGGTGAAGAGATCAGTGAGTTCTCGCAACATACCTCTTCTAGCCATCTGTTTTATGGGGTTTCAAGCTCCCCAGCCCCGAATTGGACACAGCGCACCATCGTCGGTTATCGCTACCAAAAAGACCGGTTTGATGCGATCGATGAAACCGTGTTACCTCTTGCCGAAGAGCGTACACTTTCCTATCCCTATCTACGAGTCAGCTGGTTACAAGACGATTATGTAAAAGTACACAATATCGACTCTATCACGCGCACCGAAGATTTGAACCTAGGCTGGCAAATCGATACTACTTTAGGTTACTCAGGCGAATCTCTGGGTGGCGATACCAACCGTTTGGTGCTCGACTTTCGTGTGCAGCGCAGCCACTACGTTAATCAGCAGAGTCTGTGGCGTTGGTCGGTGGATGTACAAGGTCAGCTACGCGAGGATGGGTTCACTGCTGAGAATCTATTTTTTGGCACCCAAGCTGAGTATTTCTTTAATAGTGATGATGCTCAATCGTGGTATGTAAAGGCGCGTATAGATGGCGCTGAAGGGTTAACCTTGGACCGCCAGCTTACACTAGGTGGCGATTCCGGGCTGCGCGGATACCCGCAGCATTATCAGCAAGGGGATCGGCGAGCACTGCTTAGCATTGAGAAGCGCTATTATTGGGAATATAACCTATGGCAGTTATTTCGCGTCGGTGGGGCTGCTTTTTATGACGCAGGACAAGCCTGGTTTACCAACAGCCATCCCGCCAATGACACCCACTTTCGCCACAACTATGGGGTTGGTTTACGCTTAGCACCAAGTCGCGCCAACGCCGGAACGGTTATTCATATCGATGTCGCCAGAGCTATCAACCGCCCAAATGATGTCGACCCCGTCCAGTGGTTGGTGACCGTGAAGAAATCCTTCTAAATACACTTTGCTGATGGCTGTTTCCATGCTATACAGCGGCTTTAACAACTTGTTTTTATAAGGAACATATCTGTGGCGCTGGTTGATCTTCTTACTCAACATTATAAGTGGCTGGTTACCCTTGTGGTGCTGCTGCTTTTCCCTTTATTGGTGCGCTTGCAGCTGAAAATTTTTAACAAAACGATCCGGGGTCGAGTCGACCCTCATCGCAAACAACGCGCGCAATTGTTACTCAAAGTGTTGCTTGCTTTTGTCCTGCTGTGCATCCTGTTGGTATTCTGGGGCATTGAGTTACGCGGGCTATTAGTGGTCGGCTCAAGCCTGTTTGCAATGCTTGGCGTCGCGATGTTTGCGGGTTGGTCTTTGCTTTCAAATCTGACATCGTTTTTGCTGATGTTTGTACAAAATGATTGCCGGGTCGGCAACTGGGTCAAGGTGATTGATGGCGCCAACTTCATAGAAGGACGGATTATTGAAATGGGGTTGATGAACGTGGTGTTAGAGCACCTAGAGGGTCATCGTGTTCTCTACCCCAACAATTTATTTGTAACCCGGCCAGTGATGGTACTGAACAAACCGCCACAAAAAACCAAGCCTACACGGCGCATACTGGCACCTAAAAATAAACCTTAAAACAAATGCCAACAGGCGCAATTGCGCCTGTTATTCATTGTTAAGTTCAGGTGTTTTTAACTCATCATCCATGTCACTGATTTCATCAATAAATGTCTCTAGCTGTTGCTCAACCAACGAGTTGGCATGGGCAAAATAAGCAAGATGAAAAATAGCATCGCCCTCGTTCACCAAAGGCATGGTTTGTTGTCCAATCACAATGCCACTGCGCGGCGCTAAAATCGCACATTCACTATCCCCTAGCGGGCTGTTGATATAAGCCAACACTTGGCCTTTACTCACGCGTTCGCCAAGGGATACTTGAGCGCGGATAATGCCATCTGTTTCGGCGCGGATCCAACTGGTAGAACTGGCGATAACCGGCTCCGCCTGCTTGCGAACCCGCTTGCCTCGTAGCATCCTCAGTTTACGCATGACGTTTTCCACCCCTTGCACACCCGCAGCAATAGCGATGGGATCGAAACGTAAGGCCTCTCCAGCTTCGTACGTGATCACCGGGATCCCAAGCTCTGCCGCTTCACTGCGCAGTGAGCCGTTTCGTAGCGAGGCATTGATCACCGCTGGCGTACCAAAGGCACTGGCTATTTTTGCCGTTTCCTCATTACTTAAATCGGCTCGGATCTGCGGTAAATTGGTGCGGTGAATAGCACCTGTATGCAAATCAATGATATGGCTGCAATGCATCGCCACTTCGTTAAAAAACGTATTCGCCATACGCCCCGCCACAGATCCTCGCTGCGAGCCTGGGAAGCAGCGATTGAGATCGCGCCTATCGGGAAGGTAGCGAGATTTATGGATAAAACCAAACACATTGACAACAGGCACAGCAATTAAGGTGCCACGCAGTTGCGTGGCATCAACCTTTGCTAAGGTTTGTCGCACGATTTCAACACCGTTGAGCTCATCACCGTGAATTGCTGCACACACCAGCAATACCGGACCGCTTTCTACCCCGTTGACCACCTCAAGATTAATGGTCAGTGGTGAATGGGTATATAGCTTGGCCGCTTCAAGCTCAAAGGTGCGCCGCTGCCCAGGTGCGACTTGCTCACCTAACAGCGTAAATGCCTGATTCTTTTTAGCCCTTGCCACGGGTTCTGGTCCTCTTTTCTTTAGCATTCTTTTCTATAAATTGAATAATCATGCCAGCAATATCTTTTCCTGTCGCTAACTCAATTCCTTCGAGTCCTGGTGAAGAGTTAACTTCCATCACTAAAGGGCCACGCTCAGAGCGCAGTAAGTCAACCCCAGCGACATTTAACCCCATTGCTTTAGCGGCGGCCACTGCTGTTTTACGCTCTTCTGGAGTAATCCGTACCAAGCTGGCACTGCCGCCACGGTGTAAATTGGAGCGAAATTCACCTTCTTGGGCTTGGCGCTTCATCGCCGCAATAACACGATCGCCAATGACAAAGCAACGAATATCGGCCCCGCCCGCTTCTTTGATATATTCCTGCACCATGATGTGTGCTTTCAGGCCCATAAAAGCCTCAATCACACTCTCGGCCGCCTTACGTGTTTCAGCAAGCACCACCCCAATCCCTTGTGTCCCCTCTAGCAGCTTGATAACAACCGGGGCTCCACCCACCATCTCAAGCAAGTCTTTGACATCATCGGGTTTGGATGCAAAACCGGTTACCGGCATACCCACTCCCTTGCGTGATAGTAGCTGTAAAGAACGCAATTTATCGCGCGAGCGGGTGATAGCAACAGATTCGTTCACAGGGTACACCCCCATCATCTCGAATTGCCGTAACACTGAACAGCCATAAAACGTAATAGAAGCCCCGATGCGCGGAATAATAGCGTTGAAGTCCTCTAGTTTTTGACCTTTATAGTGTACTTCCGGCTCTTGCGAGTTGATATTCATATAACAGCGTAAAGCATCCAATACCTGTACTTCATGGCCACGCTGTTGTGCCGCCTCAATTAAACGGCGAGTGGAATACAGCGACTTGTTGCGTGATAAAATGCCGATTTTCATAATAAACCTTATAATTGTGTTTGGTGTGACAATTCAGGGTCTACAACAATACGCCCTGCCATGGCTGTACGCCCCAATAGCATACGAAATTTCATGGTGTCTCTATTTGTGAGTGTTGCTTCAATGGGCCATTGTTGGCCGCCAATAAGTAACTGCGTTTGTATGACATAACGCTGCTCCTGATGCCCACCAGAGTCAGTGACGGTGCGCTGATCTATCACCTTCGCTTGGCACTGTATCTCTGTGTTGTTGTCGTCTTGAATGGGATGAACCCAAAACCGCACCCAGACCTGCTCCTCTTGTGTAAACTCCTCAACTCGAAAAGCATGAATACATGAAGTACGGGCACCGGTATCGACCTTAGCCTTGATTTTATCAATCCCCAGCTCAGGCAGGGCTAGCCACTCACGCCAACCTACTGTTATTTTATTTGTCATATGCGAAGTCACTCGTATGCTCCAACGGCGAGGAGCGCAATAGTAAAAGCCGCTTTATACGGTAATTATCGATAAAGAACAGTGAATTAAATTACTCGCGTCGATAAAGACTATTCATTGATCTTGTAGCGATAATAGACAAGGATAGAAGAAACATTCTGTATTGAAAGTGAAGGTGTTATGTCAGCTTTGATTCATGCCTTAGTGTTAGACGCTCAAGGCGGCGCTGAACAATTAACTGAAAAATCAGCGATTAAGCAGTGGAAGCCCAGTGATGGTGTGCTGTGGCTACATCTTGATTACTGCCAAGATGATATTGAGCAATACTTGGCAGCGGTACCATTAAGTGAATTTGCACATGATGCCCTTATTGCCGATGAAACACGCCCTCGTATTGTCAGCGATGACAGTGGCCATTTATTGTTTTTGCGTGGCGTCAATCTTAATCCGGCAGATAGTCCTGATGATATGGTATCGATTCGCGTGTTCGTTAGTGAACAGCTTATCGTCTCTACGCGCCACCGTCGCCTGCTGTCGGTGAATGCCCTTGCTGAATCTTTACGTAAAGGCAAAGGGCCGAGTACCACCTCAGCACTGGTATGCCAATTGTGCGAAAATTTAACCTCGCGAATGCAAGGTGTGATAGATGAACTCGAAGATAAACTTGACCAATTTGAAGAAGATGTTGATAGCCAACGAGCACATGATCACAATGCGCTATCACAGGTGCGCCGCCAAACTATCGGCTTGAAGCGCTATATCAGACCACAAAAGGAGGCTCTGCGCGCGCTTGTGAGTCAACAGCCAAGTTGGTTGGCTGACAGTGATACGCCGCGCATCAATGAAACCATTAACCATCTGCTGCGCTACTTAGAAGAACTTGATTTGAATATTGAGCGCGCCCAGATAATCCAACAAGAGGTCGCCAGCCAAGTATCCGACCAACTTAATAAGCGTATGTATGTGATGTCAGTGGTAGCAGCGCTGTTTTTACCCCTGGGCTTTCTTACCGGTTTACTGGGCGTCAATATTGGCGGAATTCCTGGAACGGAATCAGCAGCGGCATTCCCGTTGTTTGTTCTCGCTCTAGTGATATTAACCGCCGCCGTCGCTTTGTATTTTCGTATGAAAAAATGGCTATAAAATGCCTACCCACGTGGTCTGCTTAGCTTGCCACGTTCCCCCTTCACACACGGATGTAGCCCACGTATGAGCTTAAAAATACGCGATTTAGATCAGCAGACCCAGTGGCTTAGTAGCGCGCAGCGGCTAGCGCTTAAAGAAGTGATCGCAGCTAGCTTTGCCGGGGTCAGCCCTGATGAGTACATGCAATACTATTTCGATGACCCCAAGGCATGTCAGCGTAAGCTCAGGCTTTATTTTGACCATAGCACGCTGGTTGGCTATTGCCTGTTAACCTTCACACAGCACGACAAAAGCACGGTAATACGAGCCTCCGCAGCTTTTTACCCACAATATAGAAATGGTGGCAATACCTTCTCTTTTTCCCTGTATCACAGTATTCGCTACTGGCTTACACGCCCTTGGGGCGCTGTGTATTATGCCGATACAATGCTCAGTCCAGCGATGTACCGGGCTATCGCCAAGCATGTAGCAATTATTTGGCCACACCCAGATTGCAGCAGTCCCAACGCGCTGTTTGAGCACTTTAACGCGGAGGGAAGAGTAAGCCCTGGCGGCTCTCTTCGTTGTTTAAAGCCGGTGAACCGTGCAAGTAACTACAGCATCTCGGAGCTTGCGGCCTTTCAAGCCAGTGATAAAAAAGAAATTGCCTTTTACTGCAAAATGAATCCGAACTTTGATGCTGGCATGGGACTATTCGTGATTATTCCCATCCACACTAAGCAAGTGATTTATACCTTAGGCAAGCGATTGTTAAGCGTCTTTAAAGCGCGTTAATCGCTTTGATGGTATCTGGGCGCACTCTGCATCACCTTCACCATACACAATGCCCAGATCGCGCACTGGAGCGATGAACAACTCACCCGAATATAGCTGCACATTGACTTGGCGCAGCGCCATGCAAAGTTGTTCTAATGCATGATATTAACTGCATGGCATAGGCTGATAGCTCATAACTGCCACACAAAATAAAAATGACATGCTCAATATGAAAGAGGGATAGTGATTGATTTAAGGGCGGTAATATTAACAGAAAAAAATGGCGCTCTCGCTAGGGATCGAACCTAGAACTTGGCCTCCGGAGGGCCACGTGATATCCATTTCACCACGAGAGCGCAGTGTCTGTGTGTTCAGACAGCGCTTATAGTAAAGGCATCACAAGGTAAATACTAGCCCTAGCGGATCATATGGCGATATTTTCAGCACCTGTCACTCAGCACCAAGCAATACGATTAAATTTCACCCACTCATGATGCAATTTCGCCTTGGCATTCAAGGTATTTACATTTGACTCATACTTTTGCGTTATTTTCTCTGGCAATCCTGCTATCTTGAACTTTACTTATATCTACTGTGTTGCAAATTTGCTGTTAACTTCCCTCAACAAGCTGTAAGTGGGCTGAGATATCATCATCTTTTTATTTCAGTATTGTTGGCTTGCTGCCGCCATAAAAGCGCACAGCTATTGAGAAGAACAGCGTCTGTTTCACTGTATGTACACTACTATTTATATGCTGTTTGGAGCCCCTATGAACTTGATGACTGCAGAACAAGTCGCCGAATACCTTGGTGTAAAAATTGAACGCGTAAAACGCCTTGCCCGTGAGCATTTGCTCATTGCCAAAAGCCAAGATGATAACGGTGACCCAATGTTCGATAAAAGCGACGTGGAAAGATACAAGGAGTTGGCACAGCGCCTAGGTGGCATTTAGAATCTCATCGAGTTGTAGTTTGGCTTCATCCACTCGATGCGCAGTGTTATTCGCTCGATACCAAAAATAATTCAGCGCCGCGACTAACTTCTGCATAGCCGTAAACTTAATCCAGTCGATGCGTTGCTCACTGCCAAAGTACTCACTTAGCAACGCGTGCTGTTTTGCCTCAGTCAGAGAGAAACTAATGCTCAGCATGGCGAGATCAAAGTATCGGTCGCCGGGCTGAGCATATTCAAAATCAATGCACTGCCAACATCCTAAGTAACTAATAATGTTTTGCCGAATTAAGTCATTGTGACAAAAGCGCATATCTTCAGAGTGCATTTTAGTATCAGTGACAACCTGATGCAGCGCTTGCGCATATGCTTGGTAAAAAGGCTGATGCTCATAGCGCTTAAGCTCGGCATGCAAATCAAGGTATGGCCCGCTGCATGGCTGGGCGTGGATGAGCTGTAAACACTTCACAGCTTGGCTGACATCAAACTGCTCTGGCACCTTTCCCGGCGCATAATGAAAAATAGCCCCTTGATGCGCTTCATCTACGTACAAAGGCGCGGGACAAGCAGCCTGTTTGGCTAAGCGGCGCTGAGCCGCAATTGCCTCGTGGGGTAATGGCTTAGCATAAAATTTAACCAACCACGATTGCTCCGCGGTATCAACACGATAGTTTTCGTTGCTCACACCTTGTGGCAAATAGGTAATTTGCTCAATGCGTGTGCTGGGTTTATAGCGCCGCACTAGGCTATTAATTGAGGCGACAGATTTAGGCATAGGCCGTTCCTGTGGTGCTCTTATGCTGGTATTGTGCCCGCCAGCGCAGATAGCCGGCCACCGCCATCACCGTGTAAAACACAAACAGCACCGTTGTCGGATAATACCCTTTAGCAACATATAAGTAGATGGACGCGGCATCAATAACCACCCAATATAGCCAGTTTTCCAACACTTTTTGTGCCACCAAATAAGTCGTTACCACCGCAAAACAGGTGGTTAAACTATCAAGGTAGGCGTAATCAGCATGGGTGTAATTATCCATGATATACCCTGCCACGAGGGCGACCACCGTCGTGGCTGCGATTACCACTGCATGACGCTGGACGGTATATGAAGTAATACCTTGGCGGGTGCTATTTTGACGACCATAGCGCCATGCCCACCAACCGTACACCGCCATACCCATATAGTAAAAATGTAGCGCTGACTCCATTAACAAAGCGCCGTTCCAGTACATCAAGGTATAGATTAAGGTGCTAATGAAAGCCGCCGGCCAGCACCACAAGCTCTCTTTCATAGCCAATAGCAAGTAAGCCATGGATAATGCCACAGCAACGTATTCCCACACCGACATGGCACTGAACCCGGCAATAATAGCGCTCAGAGTTTCCATCTTTACGCCTCTTAACTCGCCTCAGGAGAGAGGTCACCGCATAGAAACTTACACACAAAAATAGCCTTGCCGTAGGTTTCATAGGAGCGTTTAATTTCTGCACTCACTACTGACATCACGGTGTCGTAATCGCCAAACACCTGAGTTGATAAGGTATTGGTGATCACTTTAATATCGCCATGCGCATTTAGGCGGTCAATGAAATCTTGAATATAGGGGATATAGTCTTGATGCAATGGGTACTTGCTTATTTCTACTGTCAGTTTCATGGGCCTACCTTGGGAAATATAAAGCCGCTATTGTAGCCTGTCGCTAACATAAGCCAAACACCCTTGAGGATATTTTTGTCCTCTGCATAAATCACTGACGGCCAAAGCGAGCACAAAAATGATGAATTATGGCAATTAGCCCATAACTGCTCACAAAGCGCTAAATTCGCGATATAGTAGCGCTCACAACAAAAAACTCAGCACACGGATTATGAAACGCATTGCTATTATCGAAGACGAAGCTGCTATTCGCGATAACTACGTTGAAATGCTCGAAGGACAAGGCTACCAAGTACAAGGGTTTGCCGACAGACCCAGTGCTGAAAGAGCGCTGTTTGAGCAACTACCGGATCTCGCCATCGTCGATATTGGCTTAGGCAATGAGATTGATGGTGGCTTTATGCTGTGCCAAAGTTTGCGTGCCCGCTCACACACCTTGCCAATTATTTTTTTAACTGCCCGTGACAGCGAAATTGATACAGTCTGTGGCCTGCGTATGGGGGCCGATGATTACCTCACCAAAGATATCAGCATGGCCCATTTAGCAGCGCGTATTGGTGCGTTATTTCGCCGCGTGGAAGCACAAGAGACGCCCCCGCAAGCGAATGAAACCATAGAGCAAGGCGATTTGGAGTTAGATCTCAAGCGGATGCGCGCCGCTTGGCAAAACCAAGCCGTGGATCTGACCGTAACCGAGTTTTGGATGGTACATTCGCTTGCTAAGCGCCCCGGTCACGTAAAAAGTCGTGATGAGTTAATGAGCGATGCGAAAATATACGTCGATGACAGCACCATCACGTCGCACGTAAAACGTATTCGCAGAAAATTCCAAGCCATTGATGCTAGCTTTGATTGCATCAACACCGTCTATGGCATGGGTTACCGCTGGGAAATGAAGTAAATGGCACGATTTGGCCTCGGCCTGCGCAGTAAGGTCATTGTGTTATCTTGCTTTTTATTCGTCCTACCATGGCTTGGCTACGAATACGTTTGGGAAATGGAAAAGTACCTTCGTAAAGGGCAAGAAAAAACCTTAGTGGGCACCACCCGAGCTCTGGCCACGGCCTTACATGAACGCCCGGCCCTGTTTGAAAACGCCAGTCAATTTACCGACAAGGTCGAGAAAGGCCGCGACCTGTACGCCTACAGCATCGACAATGCCATTCGTCTTGATGGCGAATTGGGCGATTGGCAGCCTTATCAAGAGTTAATGTGGCAGTATCATGGCCAATACCTGAGTACCCCCAACCCTGAGCACGACAACGCCGATCTCTCTTTTCGCCATATGGTCGGCAAGTATGGTAATTACCTGTACGCGGTGTTCGCAGTGCGAGATGACACCGTGCGTTACCGCCCCAAAAATGCCCTTGGCGTGAGTCGCAACGACCACTTAAAAATCGCCATAAAAACGCCACAGGGGGAGCTTACGAATTACATTGTCGCGACCCGCGAAGATGGCTGGGTCAACGCCTTTGAACTGCCGTCACTGCAACCCTACACACAAATTCAGGGCTATTTCCGACGCACTGCACAAGGTTATAACATCGAGCTGCGTATGCCCTTAAATATGCTTGGGAACAAACTGGGCTTTGCTATCAGTGATTGGGACGATGGCCCACAGCAGCGCCACCTCATGGCCACCTCTAATGTGCATGATGCCAACCGCCTTGGCACCGTGTTGCTACCATCGCCTGAGATCAAACGCATTATTAAAGGCATGGGTCACAGCGGCAGCCGCATTTGGGTTGTCGATAAACATCATCGAGTATTAGCACAGTCGGGCACCATTCAACATGCCGATGGTGTCTGGGCAAGCTCGTTACAAGAAAACGAACAACAAGGGGCGTGGCAACGCTTTGAAGAGCGCTTTTTACACCCGCTGTACTATAAAATTCTCACCCGCCCGCCCAGTGATTTTTTAGATACCTTGCACGATGTGGCCGCCCTTGAAGGCAGCCACATAGCCAACGCCCTAAAAGGTAAGCCGGCCTCCAATTGGCGCCTGACACCGGATAACAAAGCCGTTATTCTCAGTGCCGCCTACCCTATTTGGGGTGATGACCAAGTGCTCGGCGCGGTGATCGCAGAAGAGACCACCAATGGCGTACGTACGCTGCGCAACAAGGCACTGGAAAAGCTATTTAACGTGATTTTGGCGGTGATGTTTATCGGCACCATCACGTTGTTTTTCTTCGCTTCACGCATTTCCTCGCGCATTCGTCGCCTGCGTGACAGTGCCGAGCAAGCCATTGATGAGCAAGGTCGCGTTCGCGGCACCTTAACACTGAGTAAAGACAGTGACGAAATTGGTGACTTATCCCGCAGCTTCGCCAATATCGTTAATCGCTTAGGCGGCTATACCCATTACCTAGAGAATATGTCCTCGCGCCTGTCTCATGAATTACGTACGCCGGTGGCCGTGGTACGCAGCTCATTAGAAAACTTGCAAATGATCGCCACCGAGCCACAACAGCAAAAGTACCTAACCCGGGCTCAAGAAGGGGTCAATCGGCTGAACAAATTGATCACCACCATGAGCGAAGCAACACGCTTAGAGCAAAGTATCTCAACGGCAAAAAAAGAGCATTACGATCTGCAGCAAGTGGTGCATGGCTGTATGCAGGGTTATCAGTTCGCATACCCGCAAGCACACTTTGACATCAACATTAGCGACGCGGCTATTCCCGTGGAAGGTTCAGCTGATTTTTTAGCGCAGCTGCTAGATAAGCTGATTAACAATGCCCTGGAGTTTGCTTACGAAGGCAGTGCTATTGCTGTTTCCCTTGAGCGCCAAGCTCAGCACGCAGTACTTAAAGTGAGTAATAAAGGCCCCGCGCTTCCTGCGGATATTGGTGAGCATATTTTTGATTCCATGGTGTCGGTCCGCGAGCAAGATAAGCAGCAGCAGCCCCATTTGGGATTAGGCTTGTACGTGGCGCGGCTTATTGCCGATTATCATCAGGCACAAATAAAGGCTGAAAACCTCGCTGATGGCAGTGGCGTGGTCTTTTCACTGACCATTAAAATAATCCAAGATTGATTCACGACGGATTCATTCCTAAAGCGTTAAAGTTAGGCCATCGTCGCAATTATGGAGCACAAATGAGTATGACAGGTCAGCTTCTTCAGCCTGAGGAGATTGAGTATATTTTTGCGCTCTTTAATAATAGCGAACACGCTGAGCCAACGCCTCCTCAGCCAATACCCCTTGAACCTAATAGTGAAGGTTCATTACAATAAGGCACGTCTTCTCCTCGTGCCTTATTTTTGTGAAACCACACCGCGCTAAAAAAGAACTTGCCCTACTGCCTATTTTATTTATTGCTATCGCTTTATGTGTGGGTGGTCACTTTGTGTTGCAACCCAACTATCAAGATAGCCATATCGTAGAGTACGCCCTCGCGGCCCTGCCCTTTGCATTGTTTGCGTTAGTCATTATTGCGATACGCATGGCCATCAAACAAGAACAAGATGAGCAGGACGAGGAGTAATCAGGTCGCTACAATACGTGATAACCAAACCAATCCGGCTTGATTGTTTGCGAGCGTCCGCTTGGGGTTAGGTGAATGTGGTATTGGTTATCGAGCAAATCCAAGGCAAAGCAGTCATCCACCTCATGGAGATCATCTTTATGCTGATGGCTCATGTGCGTTAAATAACGTTGTTTGACTTGCTGTTTGGCTTGCTCGGCGCTGTGTGCAACGGTCAATGTGAAGGCATGTTGCTCAGCCATTTTATCTGCTTCATAGGCACCTAAGTTCACAAAATACAAACGCTCCGGACGATTTTGCGGCGTGTCGGCAATGGCAATGTGGTAGCCATCGATGTCGTTAACGGCCATATACGAGTCCATATGCACCTTGTCCTTGTCACCGACCCATTGCGCCTTAAGTTTTGAGTAGGTATCGTCAATGGACTCCCCAACCACAAAGCGTACGTCATGCATTTCAATATGACAGCCGCGAACACGCCCACCTAAATACACCATAAATAACTGCATTAAATTATTCCATGCGTCTTAAAAGAGTCAGTATATCTAGGCGCTGCTCGGATTGTAAGAGTCCTAAAGTGGCCTTACTTACTTGCCGATGGCGCGAACTGCTCAGCGTCAATATCGTGCTTTTTAATCAACTTATAAAAGTCACTGCGGTTACGCTTAGCGAGTTTAGCGGCTTGAGCGACATTGCCGTCCACCATTTTCAAAACGCGAATCAAATACTCACGCTCGAATTGCTTTTTCGCTTCATTGAGGGCAATGGGTGAGCTCGACTCCATCTCACATTGCAGCGCCAGCGCTACTTGCTTCGCACTGATAAGCTCGCTAGGGCTGAGCGCCACAACTTGCTCCACCACATTTTGCAACTGACGAATGTTACCGGGCCAATCATGGCGCAGTAGCAAGTCCATAGCATCATCACTAAAGCGTTTCACTGCTTGCTCTTGGCGCGCCGCAATTTGCTCACAAAAGTAATGTGCCAACAGCGAGATATCTTCGCGACGCTCATTTAATGCAGGCAGACGCAGATTGACGACATTTAAACGGTAATATAAATCTTCACGGAAGGTATTTTCACTAATGGCCGTGGGTAGGTCTTTGTGGGTTGCCGACACCACCCGCACATTAACGGGGATTTCTTCGCTATGGCCGACCGGGCGAATCGTTTTCTCTTGCAGCACACGCAATAGCTTCACCTGCAGGTTTAAAGGCATATCGCCAATTTCATCGAGAAATAAGGTGCCTCCCTCGGCCTGTGAGAATAACCCCACATGGTCCGTTGTGGCCCCGGTAAAAGCCCCTTTTTTATGACCAAACAGCTGTGATTCCAACAACTCTGCGGGCACCGCACCACAGTTGATGGCAACAAAAGGTCCATCACTGACATTGCTATTTTCATGCACCGCTTTGGCTAATAACTCTTTACCTGTGCCACTGGCCCCAGAGATCAGCACATTCACATCAGCGGCGCCAACCATTCGCACTTGCTCTAGCAGGTGATGCATGGTGGCACTGCGAGTAACGATACCATGATGGTTACTTTGCTGACCTTGGCTGTGACCATGCAGGCGCACAGCTTTAGCTAGAGTATCGATCAGCTCGTCTTTGTCTATGGGTTTAGTCAAAAAGGCAAACACGCCTTGCTTGGTAGCCTTCACCGCATCGGGAATAGAGCCATGTGCGGTCATCATCACCACTGGCATGGTCGGGTAAAGTTGCTGCACTTGTTCGGCGAGTTGCATGCCATCGATATCATCCATGCGCAAGTCGGTAAGAAGCACATCAAAGTGCTGTTGTTGCAGCTCGCTTAAGGCATCACTGGCACAATTCGCGGTGCTAACTTCATAGTTATTGGCTAACAGGCGAATGGTGAGTAACTTCAATAGGCTTTCGTCATCATCCACTAATAAAACTTTGGATTTAGTACTCATTGTCACTCTCCTGCTGGGTACTACGCTGCAATAGCTGTTGCTCTATTGCGGCAAGCGAAGACAAGGTTTTTTGCATGCGCGCTTTCATTTGCGCTTGCTCTTGCTTTTGCGCTTGTAACTCCTGGCGCATCTGCGCGTTGGCGATAAGTTGCTGTTTCAGCAACCAGAAGTAGCGAGCGCTAGATTCAGGCCAGTAATACTGGGCACTCACCACTTCGAGTTCAGCCAACATTTCTTGTGGCTGCGTTTGCCCTCGTAAGCATAAACGCGCAAAAAATTGTTTCAATTGCGGCTCGGCAATGAAAGTTTCATCGTTATCCTGCGCCGTGGCGGCGAAACCACCACACTGCTGTGCATGCCATTGCACCAGCTGTTGTGCGCTCGGGTAAGATGGCGGCTGTTTTGGCCGCGGTTTAGGGTTGGGCGTACCGACCACCACTGTTGTTGGCGCTTTGGGTTGTTCAACCACAGTTGCACTGGGTTCTGCGCTCCCTAGCAACTGACAGCCGGCACTTAGCATGCTGATCATACCAAGGCTCACCAAGGCGACAAACTTATTCATAATGAACTCCATTACTGATTGAAATGCAGCGTAAAGCAACTGCCCTTAGGGGAAACTGAATGAATATTAATATCACCGTTGAGTTGGTCAACACATTCTTTAACTATCGACAAACCTAACCCACTGCCCTGCAAGCGACTAGACTTGCCCGCTTTGCCTTGGAAGAAAGCGTCAAACAGACGTTCTTGCTCAGCTTTAGAAATTCCAGGTCCTTGGTCGCATACTTTCAATTCAACCTCAGACTTACTTTGACTAATCGCTACGGTGATGGTGGCACCAGGTGGAGAAAACTTAATGGCGTTCGAGAGGAGCTGCACCAAGATCATTTGTACCAATTCGCCATCAAGGCGCAGCATAGCGAGTTTCTTATCACACTGCCAATTTACCTTCTGCTGCGCTAACGCTAAGCGATCAGCAAAATGCTCTAACACTTGGTGTTTTAGGTCAGCAAGTTCACACGGGCGCGGGTTAGCGGTGCGTGAGCGAATAGCATTGTAGTTGAGCAAACTTTGAATCATTGCTCTCAGGCGTTCGGTGCTTTGGCTGATCAGTGCCAGCACATCCTGCTGTTGCTCGTTAATGGGCCCAACGACTTGCTCACTAAGCAAATCACAGCCTTCCACCATTGATGCCAAGGGGGTTTTTAATTCATGGGTAACATGGCGTAAGAAGGTATCCTTTTGCTGCTCTAACGCTTGTAGTTGCTGCTGCATCCAATGTAGCTTCTGCCCCAGCTCTCTTAACTCTTTGGCACCCGTGAGCTTAATATCAACATCCCAATCACCTTTGCCTAAGCGCCCAATCACCCGTGAAAGGTAGCTGAGTCGGCTGCTAATACGCCATAGATACCCGCCACCAAAAAGCAACACAATGGGCACCAAGGCCACCAGCCAATGGATAAAGCTTTGTTGTAAATCAGCCAGAGCTTGCTGCGCATGCGTCACTTGCTTTTTAGTGTGTTTGTGCAGCCACTGACCATGGGTATTAATCTGCTGGCGTAAAGGAACAAACAATTGCGCGTTTTGCGTTTGGCTATTACGCAATTCATCGCGGGTAGCGCTAAAGGTGGCATACAGCTCTTGCCAACGGCTTTGTTCACTAAATACATCAGCGGTACTGATTTGGCTATCCAGCATGGTATCTGCTTTTTGCCATTGCTGTGCGACCGCTTCACTTAACTGCTCACTTTGCAGTACCCAATTTTGCAGAGTTGCACGTTCTAGAGACTGAAAAAGTTGTTTAAATTCATTGAATTGCTCATTTTTTTGATAACTACTCAGAACCATTTGCTGAGTATTCACCATGTGCTTATCAAGGGCCTGCAAGAACACCACCACAACTAAAGCCAGTGGCACCAACAGAATGGCTACGCCAATAAAAAACTGTGCAAATAGATTGGGCCGCCAACGCCATAACTGTTTTATCAACTTGCCTCCTGTTGCAAATTTGCGAACCCGTAACGCTTTGAGATATATATAGATTTAAAAAATTAACGCACACCTGTTGCTATTTAGCAACAACTCAACCTAACTACCTTCATGACCAATCTACTAACCCTATGAATTTTAACAAGAACAAAAATTGGCATTGTTCTTGTTAATGCTGCGCGGGTATGACTTTGGCATGATAAATCGGTTATACCTGCTTTTGAATTAAGCCACTATGAATTGGAGGATGCAGTGCGACGTTTAAGTGCTTTCGTTGCTTTTCTCACGGTGATAACAGTCACTTTTGCAAAAAGCCAGGTTTCATTTCAACATTTAGATAGTGAGCATAATCACTCTATTTCGTATTTGGAAGCGCAGCAGCTTGATGGTCTAGCGCCTGTCTTTTCTGATCTCGACCGTAATCGAGATAACACACTCAGTGCCGATGAATTTGCTCGGTTCAGGCAACAACAATTAACACCCAGTTAGGACTTAATCGCACTAATCGAGCCATTAATCTTATTCTGGTTGGCGTGTGAAAATCGATTCGTTAGGCTAACAATATAAGTGCGTAGTCGCGCGCAAGGAACTCATATGAAAGTAATAGTCACTGTATTTATCTCATTAATTGCTCTAAGTTCTCTGAGCACTGCCCACGCTGGGAGTGTGGAGTCGCGCTTTAAAGAACTCGATCGCAACCGCGATGGTGCCATTAGTAAATCAGAAGCCGCTCAAGAACCCGCGTTATGGTCACGCTTTAGCAGCTATGATCAGGACAAAGATGGCAAGCTGTCACTACGTGAATTTAGTAATTACGCCCGCCAGTAACGACCCCTCTTTTTAAAAGTTCATTATACAGTTATGACTTTTGACACATGCGTGTCATTCCTTGATGGATAGACTTGGGCATACACCCATTGCCATTAAGGATAAAACGATGAAGTCACACTGGTTATTGTTAACGACCGCCGCACTGTTTCTGAGCGCCTGCTCGTCGGATGATTTAGAGGAAGAGCTGGAAACCATTAATTTTGGCAGTGATTATTATAAAAATGATTACTACCTGCTTAACGCCACTGACTACGAGCTGGATTACCACATCGCCAACACCCAACTTAACGGTGATGAACGCGACGTGGCAGATGATGATTATTACCTCACTACCCTAGCAAAAGATGCACAGCAATACGCCATTACTCACGAGAGTAATGCCAACAGAAAGCTCTCCCTTTATGTTGCAGCGCGAAACGTATTTGGGCCAGTAGCGCAAAAGAAAGTGGAAGTGGAATATGATCACGCATACCACGTTGTCGCCTGGCAAAACGCTGCTCAGATAAACATAAGCCTTATAGAGCAGCAACAAGATAACCAAGACAACGCCTATGCGCTACGTATCTTTGCTGCCGAGCCAATTCAGGTTAGCATTAAGGGACACGCTTTTAGCCTAGATGCAGGTGAGCTAAGTGCTTTTGTGCATGGCAGTGATTGCGATTCCGACATAAAAATAGCGCAAAAAAATGTCGACCTATGTACCATATCGTTCAATCGCTCATACTTACTTGTGGCTAACCAACAAGGCTTAGCAGCTTTATATACCGAGCAGTAAACGCATGGACGCAACAACATGAAGGCATGGCAAAGTAACCACTTTATAGCGAATTGGACTGGCTCTGTTCTCGTGCTATTCACCTGCGCCATCGTCGCTGGTTTTGTATTTTACTCGCTGCATCATCATCAGGATGTACTGCGCTTTAACTTGCCTTACCCAGATGTGTTCGTCGCTGCTGTGTTTACTGGTTTTGTCATGCTGCACTTGTTGCGTACTACCGGCCCACAGAGAACTATTCGATACCAGAAAATATTGGCCACAGCACAATTTAGCCTGTTGCTGATGCTACTGCTTTGGATAAAAAGCGGTCTCATTTTAATCCTCTCTGTGGTGTATGTAGCAAGCCTTGTCTATCTGGCGCCGCTAATAGTGTGCTTAGCTTTGGCACTGGTTATGCCTTTAGCCTACTTTGCCACCACACCCACCTCCTACGACCTCGTGAATAGCCTCTTATTCATCGCTTATCACTTGTTTGCTCTGCGCTTATCCTACGCCTTACTTGATGAGCGCCGAGCCAACGAGCGCAATAAGGCCCTACTCCAAGAACTCAGTGCCACCCAGGTTTTACTGCAAGATACCGCCAAGCGCGATGAACGCCTGCGCATCGCTAGAGACATCCACGACTCGTTAGGACATGGCCTAACGGCGTTAAATTTACAACTGGAACTGGCCCAGCAACTCAGTCACTCAGCGCAGCCCCCTTTGGCGCAGTGCAAACATATAATCACTGATTTACTGGCGCATACGCGCGATACGGTGAGTACTCTCAGGGCGTTCGATAATATTGATCTCAAGCAGGCGCTAACAACACTGATTGCAGATACTGTTCACCCTGTTACCCAGCTGTATTACAGTGAGCGTGTCAAAGTACGTGATGCGCGAATCGCCGAGTTGCTGTTTCGTGCCACCCAAGAAGCGCTTACTAACGTGCGCAAACATGCGTACGCTACGCGCTGTGATATTTCCTTGTGGCGTCAGCAACAGTGGTTACTTTGGCGCGTTGAGGACGACGGTATGGGTATTAACCACCATCAATGGGGGAATGGGCTCAAGGGGATGCAAGAGCGTGTGATGCAACTTGACGGCGAGCTGACTGTGACTTCGCTAGCGACAGGCACTCGCCTAGATATCGCGCTTCCGTTAGGTGCGGAGGCTGATAGTGATTAAAGTGGCAGTGGTAGATGATCAAAATTTGGTGCTCGAGGGATTATGTAGCTTATTGGCACTGCATCCTGATTTGCAGGTAAGCGCACAACGCAACCACGCAGAGCATATAGTTACTTGGCTCACGGCCAACCCGGTCGATGTCTTGGTGTTAGATGTGCGTATGCCAACAGTCAGTGGTATTGACGCATTGCGTGAGATCCGCAATGCCAAGCTCCCTGTTGCAGTCCTGCTACTTTCGACCTTTGACGAGCATGATTTAGTACTCAAAAGCATTCGCCTTGGTGCTGATGGCTATCTACGAAAAGATATTTCCTTTGCGGTACTCACCGATGCCATCATCGCGCTCAGCCAAGGACAACGCTGGTTACAACCGGCGGTAACACAAACTATCGCCTGCCACGCCTCACGCCCGAATAATCCCCCGCTGTATGAATTTACCCAATACGAAACACTCAGTCTCAGTGAGCTGGAAATCCTCCGCTTGGTGGCTGCTGGATTCTCTAACGCTGAAATTGCCGAGGCGCTGCATAAATCCGCAGGCACAGTGCGCAATCAGGTCTCTGCTATTTTAGCCAAGCTGATGGTGCGCGATCGTACCCGCGCTGTATTGCGAGGCATCGAGCTGGGTCTGATTTAAACGATGGCACCAGAGCGTGGGCTAATCAACTTGCGCTCCCTAATTACTGCGAATAATCAGAAGAAGCGGGAAAATTTTATAACCCGCTTGCAGCTTTTACCGAGTCAGCAGCCGCGCATACTTGCCGCTATTCACCTTCCTCACCCGGTTTTTCATCCTGGCCTTGTTGCTTTTGCGCCCCCTGTTCTGATGACTGTGACGGCAACATCTGCACCAGCTTTTCACCACCTTTGATACCAAAATCCAAGGTGCGAATAGGAAATGGAATAGTCACATCCACACTGTCGAGCGCTTTTTTAACGGTAATGTAGGCTTGATTGCGGATTTCCATGTAACCTGGATCATCATTTGGGTAGGCTATCCAAAACCAAACCAGCAGATTGATAGCGCTATCACCAAAGCCATCGGCGTAAACGGCGGTATCCTCTTTACGAATAACAAAGTCGAGGTTATTGATGTGCTCGACAATGGCTTTTTCTGCTGCTTCGATATCATCGCCATAAGAAATACCGACCGGCACTTCGATACGGCGGGTACCAAGATAGTTGTAGTTAGTGAGAATATTGCGAAACAGAATCTTGTTGGGAATGATGATCAACTGACCGTAAAAGTTCTCTACTAACGTATTGCGTAGATTAATTGATTTTACGGTGCCAAACACATCGCCACTTTCGATTACATCGCCGGGTCTAAAGGGTTTACGAATGCCCATGGCGACACCGGCAATCAAGTTCTCGGTCATATCTTGAAAGGCAAAACCGATAGCCAAACCGACAATCCCCGCACCCGCGAGCAATGAGGTGACAGTGCCTTTTAACCCTAAGAAATCTAGGGCGATAAACACCCCGAGAGTGAGAATTAAAATCTTCACGATAGAGGTCATTAAACCTGCAATCTGCTCGGAGTCCAAAGAGCGTTTTAATACTTTGCTAATGATTGAGCCTAGCACCCGCGCCAACAGCGCAAAGACGATAGTAATGACAATCGCCACCACTAAGTTAGGAATATGACTGATTGCGGTCTCTAACCAACCACCGAGTTTTTCTTCAATGAGTTTTTGTGCTTTTTCGACATTGAAATTAGCAAACATGCAATGCTCCATTCATGCGCATAAGTAGATAAAGCGTAAATGATGCAAGATAGCTGCCATATTAGTGGTGAAGGTGGTAGAGGAAGGGTTTGCGGGCTCTCATCCTCACCTTCAAAGAGAACAGCAGAGCCCTTTGTGGAATTAACTTTGCTCGTCGCGCAAAAACACCGGTTCGTTGTCTTTTTTCGTCGCTTCAGCGCTGAAATAGTACCCCGCGCTATCGAAACCTTGTAAAGCCGATAACGAGTCCACTTGGTTTTCGATAATATAACGCGCCATCATCCCCCTTGCTTTTTTAGCATAAAAACTGATGACCTTATATTGGCCGTTTTTACAGTCTTTAAATACAGGCGTAACAATCGTCCCGTCGAGCGCTTTTTTGTCCACTGCTTTGAAATATTCATTTGAAGCCAAGTTAACCAGCGTGGATGTGCCCGCCTGCGCCATGGCTTCATTTAATTTTTTGGCGATAACCTCTGCCCAAAATTGATATAAATTTGTGCCTCGGGGATTATTTAACTTGGTGCCCATTTCTAAGCGGTATGCCTGCATCAGATCCAGTGGTTTTAACACCCCGTAAAGGCCGGAGAGAATGCGTAAGTGCTGCTGCGCATAGGCTAAAGCCTTGCCCTCTAAGCTTGATGCATCAAGGCCTGTGTATACATCGCCATTAAATGCAAACACCGCTTGTTTAGCATTCTCAGGGGTAAATGGCTGCGACCACTCACTAAAGCGTGCGGCATTGAGCCCCGCTAGCTTATCGCTAATCTTCATAAGGCTGCCAAGCTGCTGCGGCGAAAGCTCGCGACACACCTCGATCAGCTCTTCACTGTGGCTCAGCAGCTCTGGCTGCGTGTAGTCCTGCGTTGGCGCAGGCGTATCGTAATCAAGATTCTTTGCTGGAGATATAACAGTAATCATAATTGCAGTTGACTTGCCTAGTAATTAGTGTCAATTTCAACATTAAATAAAGCAAAAATCACGCTTTATTCAAAAATCGACCTTTCTACCTGCAAGTTCACTTGTACGGTGCGCGTCGGTTCCATGCGCGCTAGCCAATAGCGACATCAATGCACGGACAATTGACCTCCCTTTGGTTGTCACTTAGGTGCAACATAAACGAAATAACCTATGTATGTTTGTCTGGCGTTTTCAAGCAACAGGCAAGCTCAGCAGATTTTATGCTTGGAATGAGGAAAGCACATGACTACAGCACTGCAACAGTTGAAAGCACATTCAACCATTGTAGCCGACACCGGTGATATTGAAGCGATTCGTAAACATCAACCTCAAGATGCAACGACTAACCCCTCTTTGCTGCTTAAAGCGAGTGAGATAGACGCATACAAGCCCTATCTGGATAAAGCATGGCAGTACGCCAAAGAGCAAAGCACTGATGCGCAGCAGCAACTCGAATTAGCCTGTGACTATTTTGCCGTATTAATCGGTAAAGAAATCGCTGATATTGTGCCTGGTTACATCTCCACCGAAGTGGACGCGCGTTTATCATTTGACACCCAAGCAACCATCGCCAAAGCCAAACAGTTACTCGCGCTGTATGATTTAGAAGGCGTGAGCCGTGACAAGATTTTAATTAAAATTGCATCGACATGGGAAGGGATCAAAGCTGCCGAGCAGCTCGAGAAAGAAGGCATTCGCTGCAACCTTACGCTGTTATTCAGTGACGCCCAAGCCCGTGCATGCGCTGATGCCAATGTTTACCTTATATCACCTTTTGTGGGCCGTATTCTCGATTGGCATGTTGCTAACGGGATGGAGAAGCCTAGCGATCCATTGCAAGACCCAGGCGTGCAATCGGTGCGTAGTATTTATGACTTTTACAAAAGCCACGGCTACGACACCATCGTCATGGGTGCCAGCTTCCGTAACACCGGTGAAATTCTTGCCTTAACAGGCTGTGATCGCCTCACCATAAGCCCTGCATTGCTCGAGGAATTAGCCGAGTTGCCGGCTAATACAGATTACTTGTTAAGCGGTGCAAACGATGTACAGCCTAAGCCTGAAGCACTCACAGAGAGTGAATTCCGCTGGTTGCATAACGAAGACGCGATGGCGACTGAAAAGCTCGCCGAGGGAATTCGTGCTTTTGCTAAAGCTCAGCAAGATTTAGAGGCTCGCTTTAAACAACTCTAACACCATTCGGCGGCCCACAAGGCCGCCATTTCTCTGCCCTTTCCGCTCGTAATAGAATCATCACTTTTCTGTAACCTTGGTTAAACATTTTCGTTTTATTTTTATACCAACTGTGGTATAGATTGATTGCGTTAGTTATACAGGAGAGTGTCATGGATAGTCTGAATGAACTAATAAAAATAATAGAAGGTCCAGAGACCAAAAAGACATCCGGTCGAAATAAAAAACGTAAATGGCGCGAAATCGAAGCACTAAAAGATAAGCAACGTCTGCGCAAAGAACTGCAAGAACTAGACTTGTTCAGCGATGACATTGGTTTAGAAGAATTAGATTTTTGATACCAACATAAAAAAGAGGGCCTATATGCCCTCTTTTTTATTGCGTTATATTTGCTCGGCTAGAGTCCAATCAATGGCAGCTTGACCTTGGTTGGTAAGGATTTCATTGGCTTTGGAAAAGTGACCACAGCCAAAAAAACCGCGATGTGCTGACAGCGGCGACGGATGAGGTGCCTTTAGCACATGGTGCTTTTGCGTGTCGATGTGCTTGCCCTTTTTCTGAGCGTGTGCGCCCCAAAGCAAAAACACAATTCCCTTGCCATGTTGGTTAAGCTGTTCGATGACCACGTCAGTAAAACGCTCCCAGCCGAGGTGCTTATGCGAGTGTGCTTGCCCTTGTTCAACGGTCAATACCGTATTGAGTAGCAACACCCCTTGGTGTGCCCAAGACTGTAAATATCCATGTTGAGGGATGCTGAATCCAGCGATATCTTGCGCCAATTCCTTATACATATTCGCCAATGACGGCGGCGTTTTTACCTCAGGTAACACCGAAAAGCATAAGCCATGCGCTTGATTTGGACCATGGTATGGGTCTTGACCCAGTATCACCACTTTCACATCTTCAAACGCGGTGGCGCGAAATGCCTCAAATACCTGTTCTTGAGGCGGATACACAGCTACGCCCTGCTCTCGGCGTTGGTGCACATAATCCAAGGTTTGTTGAAAGTAAGGCTGCTGTTTCTGCTCTGCTAATAAATCAGACCAAGATGTCATACTGCTCGGTTCCATTAAAAAAACGGCCCTAAAGGCCGTTTGTTATCAATATTGCTAGCTTACCAAATTAACCTAATTTCGCCAGCAGCGCTTGCCGTAATTGTTGATAATCTGCACTCATCGGCTCAGCAAGACAAGGTTTAGCCAAGGCATCGCTAAGCGCCTTTGGCATCGCTAATTCAACATTTAAAATCTTCTCCACGCTGGCTTGAAACTTAGCCGGGTGGGCCGTAGCTAGGAAAATCCCCTGATGCTCAGGTGCTAAATCCGCTTTTAACCCTTCATAAGCAATCGCGGTGTGTGGCTCAGCTTGATAGCCCATGCTCTGTAATTCACGCATCGCCACAGCGGTTTGCTCCTCATCCACAGCATGAGAAAAGAAATCGTCATAGCTGAAACGACCACTGTCTAACATCGTTTGTACGCGAGGCCAGTTATTGGGTCGACTAACATCCATAGCATTAGACAGAGATTCTTGAGTCTCATGCGGCTGCCATTGTTTGGAAGCGATAAAGCGCGGCACCGTGTCATTTTGATTTGTTGTTGCCGAGAGTTTTTGAATGGGTAAGCCAATCAACGCCGCTATCATCGCTGCGCACACATTACCAAAGTTACCGCTCGGCACCGAGATGTGCGCTTTGTCTCGCTGCGCTTTGGGCAACTGCGCCACCGCCTCAAAGTAATAACATACCTGCGCGAGTAAGCGACTTATATTAATAGAATTGGCAGAATTAAGGCGTAAACGTGTTTTGAGCTCGTCATCTAAAAACCCTTGCTTAACCATGGCCTGACAATCGTCGAACGAGCCCTTAACACTGTAACAGTGAATATTATTACCTAAGGTTGTAAACAGCTTTTTCTGCGCCTCTGATATCTTGCCTTCAGGGTACAGGATCACCACATCGATGTTCTCTTTGCCATAAAAAGCATGAGCTACTGCAGCGCCAGTGTCACCACTGGTGGCTGTGAGAATCGTGACCTTTTCTGAGTTACTGAACTGGGCAAGGCACTGCGCCATAAAGCGCCCACCAAAATCTTTAAATGCCAAGGTAGGGCCATGAAAAAGCTCTAAACAATGGAGGTTGTCGGCAACGTGAACCAAAGGTGCTGGAAAAGTAAACGCTCCCTGCACCATTTCAGCGACCACATTAGGACTCAATTCATCGCCAATCAAGTGCGTCAGTACTTGTGTGCTGCGCGAGACAAAATCCATTTCCAATAAGGCATCCATATTATCCAGTGGCGTTAGCTGTTGCGGAAAAAACACCCCTTGGTTGCGCCCTAACCCTGTTTTTACCGCCTCAACAAAAGACACCACTTGGCTATCATCTTTTAAATTATACAACCGCATTATTCTTTTCCCTCATTCAAAACCCGCGTACCTGCCGTATCTATCTGACAAATATGACTAAAGCCTTGTTCATTTACATAGTTCTGCTGTAACCACTGCTGGCAGTTTTTAGCATCATTGATATTGTCACATAGTGCAAAAAGCGTCGGCCCAGCACCAGAAATACTCACCGCCTTCGCGCCTAACTCTAGCACCGCCTTTTTAGCGGCACTGAAACCGCTGATCAATTCACTGCGATAGGGCTCAGCAACCGTATCAATCATCAGCTCCATCGCTAACTCATGCTGTTGCTGATGCATTAGCGTGCAAAATGCACTGAGACGCTGAGCAAACTCAATACCATGGTGTAAGCTCATTTGCTGCGGCAGCACTGCTCGAGCCTGAGCGGTATTAAGGGTGAAACCGGGAAACGCGACCACTGGATACCAGTTACTGGGAGTGGGGATCGTCAGTGAACGACCGGGTATCAGCGCCCCTGTGAGCTGCAAACCACCAAGCAAACACGGCGTGATATTGTCATAATGACGAGCACCGCTGACCTTAGCTTCAAAATCAGCCATTAGCTCAATGAGCGCATCCTCACTGAGCTCAGTGCCGGCAAATTTATTCAGCGCTGCAAGTGCCGCAACCACTGAGCAGGCGCTGGACCCCAGACCTGAACCAATGGGCAGATTCTTAACTAACTCCATGCGCGCTGTCGGCATATCTGGTGCGACCGTGGCACGAAAGTGCGCCATGCACATAAAGGCTAAATTTTGCTCTGCCTGTTGTGGCAATTTATGGGCGTAAGGCCCTGAGCACACAAATTCTGTCTCAGCGCTGGCGCTAATTCGCACCACATCGCCCAACAAAGTGCCATCAATGGGTGCAATAGCCGCTCCCAACGCATCAAATCCAACCGCAAAATTACCAATCGAGGCCGGCGCATAAACTTCAATCATGGCCCTCTCCTAACGTGGTAAGGTTTTCAAAATATCAGCGAAAACTCCCGCTGCGGTCACTTCGGCTCCTGCGCCATAACCGCGAATGACGTAAGGCTTGGGCTGATAATACTGACTCAAAATAGCTAAGGCATTTTCGCCGTCACGAATGTCATACAACGCATGTCGACTATCAACGGCTTCAATACCAACACGACAATGACCATCTTCAATTGCGCCAACATAACGCAAGACCTTTCCTTCGGCTTGGGCGCTGGCAACCTTATCGGCGAAGTCTGAATCAAGTTGTGGTAATTTAGCCATAAACTCATCAACGCTTAGTCCCTCGGCAAAGCCCGGCGGCAATACCGACTCCACTTCAATATCATCCAGCTCAAGTGCCAAACCAGACTCCCTAGCGATAATAAGTAGTTTACGGGCGACATCAGTCCCTGAAAGGTCATCACGAGGGTCCGGCTCAGTAAAGCCATTTTCTTTAGCTTTGATGGTTGCTTGTGACAGGCTTAAGCCATCACCGATAACACCGAACATATAAGATAACGACCCCGATAAAATGCCGCTAAAATGCAGAAGCTCATCACCGGCACCGAATAACAACTGCAGGTTATCGAGCACGGGTAAGCCGGCGCCAACATTGGTTTCATACAAAAAGCGGCGATTGTTGCGCTGCGCAGCGAGTTTGAGCTGCTGATAGTAAGCCTGCGAGCTTGTATTGGCCTTTTTATTAGCCGCTACCACATGAAAACCAGCATTAAGGAAATCGGCATACTGAGCAGCGAGCGCACCAGAGGAACTGCAATCCACTAACACCGGGTTAATCAGATGGTTTTGCTTAACGAACTGTTCCAGCAAGGTTAGATCAAATTGCTGTGAGGTCTGCGCCAATGGCTGCTGCCAATTTTCTAGATCAATCCCGTCACTGTTTAACAGCATCTGTCGAGAGTTGGCCACGCCTCGGACTTTGAGTTTGATATTACGTTGTTGCAACCATTGTTGTTGCCTACGCACTTGGCTTAGCAGCTCGCTGCCAACAAGCCCGCAGCCGAGCAGGAAAACATCAATAGAAGGCACATGGGTAAAGAAGTTTTCATGACAAACCTTCACTGCATCATTACATAACTCACCATCAACAACCGCAGAAATTGAACTCTCTGTTGAATCCTGGGCTATGGCAACGATATTCACTTGAGCTTGCGCCAGCGAGGCAAAGAACTTCGCTGCTAAGCCTTTGTGTGCTCGCATGTTATCGCCAACTAACGTAACAATCGCCAAATTCCGCTGCACTTGTACAGGCTCAATAAGCCCCGCTTTTGACTCAAGTTCAAAAGCTTGTTCGAGAGCATGCAACGCCAAGGCTAAATCTGGCTGATGCACGCAAAAGCTAATGCTGAATTCACAGCTGGACTGGGTGATGAGAACAATAGAGACATTATCGGCTGCTAGCGCAGTAAACACTTTGGCCGCCATGCCGACTTTGCCTTTCATGCCCGGCCCTGACACCGTGAGCATAGCCAAATCTTGTAAACTTGAGATCGCTTTTACCGGCTCACTTTCAGTGACTTCATCACTGATCAATGAGCCGGGCTCTTTACTGTTGTGGGTATTTTTTATCTCACATGGCACGCCCGCTTTTGCGCATGGCACAATGGTTTTGGGATGCAAGACTTTAGCGCCAAAGTAAGAGAGTTCCATCGCTTCTTTGTAAGACAGAAAATCGACCTTAGTGGCCCCTTTGATATAGCGAGGGTCAGCGCTGTACACACCGTCAACATCGGTCCAGATTTGACAGATATCGGCCTCTAAACAAGCGGCTGCAACAGCAGCAGAATAGTCGGAGCCATTACGCCCTAGCGTGGTCAATTGGGCATTGTCATTGGCCCCGGTGAAGCCTGGCATAATATAGATTTTTGCGGGGTTAGCGTGCAAATATTCACGAAACTGTAGTTTTGATACATCTAGATCAACTTCAGCGTTTAAGTAGCCACCGCTGGAGCGGATAACTTGTTCCCCACTCATATAATGAGGGCAAAAATCATCGAGTAGCACCTGCATCAAGGCCACACTAATGCGCTCACCAAAGCTAATGACATAAGCGAACACCGAATCCGGGCACTGTCCTAATAAAGCCACGCCTTCTAGCTTTTGTTTTAACTGCGTAAAGTCAGGCCAATTTTCAGGCTGCTGATTTTGCTCACACACTTCGTCTTTCAAGGTATGTGCACGCTCATAAAACAGTTGCCACTGTGACTGGATATCTACACCTGTCGCCGCACTCTCAGCTAATCCCACCAATGTATCCGTCATACCGCCGGGGGCTGACAATACCAGCAGCATTTGCTCTTTGAGCTCCTGGCGGACAATCTCACTCACTCGCTTTAAACAACTGGCATCGGCCAGTGACGAGCCTCCAAACTTTAGTACTTGCATGTTTTCCTCATTCCCAATAACACCTTTTTACCAGGTCGTGACGATAGGCCAAAAAAAAGGCCTATGCTCAGTGAGCATAGGCCTTTTTTCTCTGCGCACCGACCCATGCCACTATCCGCTAAGGATGGTGGTGGTAATAATGGTGGTCAGTGTTGCGTAATTTGTGTTCATGGTTCTAGACTGCACGAAAATGACTATTTCTGTCAACAGCTAAAGAAAAGAAAAAATATGCTTTTTAGATATAACTAAGATTAGTAAACGCCAAATTTATGCAAAACATCCGCTAAAGCATCTGTTTTTACCGGTTTATTAATGAATCCAAGGGCGCCGAGTTGCGCTGTGCGCTGCTTCATTTGCGACTGTACGTCGGCAGAAATAACCACTACGTAGGTTTCTATTTTGCGTATGCGCATTTGTTGTAATACCCCGATACCGTCAATTTTCGGCATGGTGAGGTCTAAACAGAGAAGATCAAAGTGTTGTTCGCTCATTAGCGTCAGTGCATGTTCACCATCTGTAGCGTGCGTCACCGCGCAAGGCAAAATAGACATAACCGCTTTGCTCGCTTGTTTTCGAGCCATTACGGAATCGTCACAGACTAACACCTGAAAAGCCATTACTACGCCATTTGAGGGTAAAACTTATATCAGTAGGTTATACCATAGCTATAAACAAATCTTAACACCGCAGGCCACAGATTTTTGTTAATCTGCAGTCTTTAAGCTATTATTTTATTTATTTTTTCAAGAATCTTGGCTAGCTTTAGGTTTTTGAAGCCAATGGCGAATTTAGGGCTGATAATTGACGTTTTATCATCGCTTTTTCATGGTTTATACAAGGGCTCTGTACTCGTATGTTGCATAATAGTTTGTCGAAGAAGCTCCTAACCAGTGTTTTGTCGGTGTATTTTTTACTCACATTTGTTGTCACTTGCGGCCAAATCTTTGCTGAGTACTTGAATACCAAAAACTACATACGCGATGAACTACAAACACTGCAAAAGACCTTTAGTGGCAGCCTTACCCGCGCAATTTGGGAATTAAATACTGATCAAAGTATTACCATCGCCGAAGGGTTAATTGCTATCCCTATGGTTGAAGGAATTATTGTCCGTGATGACAGCGGCGAAGTGATCTCTCAACTCGGGCGCTCCCTAGACATTCGCGAGCTCTACTCGCAACAATTAGTGCAAGATGCTTCTATCATAGAAGATACTCCCTCCGGATTATTTGGTTACACCTTTCCGTTAATTTTTGAGTTTTCTGGGCGCGCCACCCAAGTGGGTGATGTCACACTTTTTTCCAGCCGAGATGTGGTTGTCAGCCGTATTATCGTGTCAATCTATCTTCTGGTCGGCAACGCCATGATCAAAACCGCGTTTTTGATCTTATTGTTTTTATTGGCTTTTCGTAAACACCTCACCCATCCGCTCAATCAACTTACCGAGCAGATTGAAAGCCTCGAGCTAGATGACTTAGAAGGGACAAGAATAAACCTCGATAGTAATGAAAAAAACGAGTTGAATGTCATGGCGCAGTCATTCAACAACATGATCAATAAAGTAGTCGAGTATCGCAATAAACTGGAACACACCCAAAAAGAGTTATTGAAAAGCAATGAAAAACTGGACCAGCAAAACTTACAGCTGGAGCAAGAGGTAGCAAGAAAAACCTCAAACCTAAGCCAAGCGATGATGGACTTGCAGCAGCAGAAATATGAGCTGGAAAAACAAAAGCTCAACTTAACAGAGGAAATTGAACTGCGCCGTCATACCGAGCAAGAGTTGCTAACCAAGCAAAGCGAGATGCAGCGTTATGTCGATGAGCTCAATTTGGCCCAAGAGCGCTTGCTTGGCTCGGAGAAAATGGCAGCGCTGGGTGGTTTAGTCGCTGGCATCACTCATGATATCAACACGCCTGTGGGAATAGGTGTTACCGCAACCTCCTTCTTACAAGAGCGTCTCGATGCCATTGAGCATGCTTATAAAGAAAAAACACTTTCTCCGAAAGCGCTAGAAGAGTTTATTAAAGATGCGAAGCAAAGTACTGAACTGCTCACTTCAAACCTTGCCCGTGCCTCAGAATTAGTTGCCAGCTTTAAACAAATAGCGGTCGATCAGGCCAGTGAAGCGGTACGCACCATAAACTTTAAAGAGTACTTGGGCGAGGTGATTCGCTCACTGCACCCAAAAATTAAGAAAACTCAACACCAGGTGGATGTAAATTGCCCCGATAACTTGGTGCTCAATTTACCTGCTGGTGCTATTAGCCAAATCTTCACTAACCTAATTATGAACTCACTCATTCATGGCTTTGAAGGTGTCGAAAAGGGCACTATCACTATTGATGTGAGCGAAAATGATGGCCTAGTGGATATCAACTATCGTGATAATGGTCGTGGTGTTGATGCCGAACAACTAGATAAACTGTTTGACCCCTTCTTTACCACCAAACGTGACCAAGGCGGCAGCGGTCTGGGCACTCATATCACCTTCAATTTGGTTAAACAAACCTTGGGGGGCGAGATTGAAGTGAGCAGCGAGCCAGGCCAAGGTTTGCAATATCGAATTACTATTCCAAAAGACCTACCAAAGCCAATGCAAATGTTTAATTAGTAAGGTGACTCCTGCTATGATGGCGCCACATTTAATTCGAGCCCACAGCTCAACGGAAGTAAAACTATGTGGTTTAGCAACCTTATCTGTTATCGCTTTAAGCAAGACATCAGTTACCAACAAGACGATTTTGAAAAAGCCCTAGAGCAAGACGTATTCCGCCCCTGTGGCAGCCAAGACATGCATACCTTTGGCTGGACCAAGCCGTTTGGCAAACATGGTCAGATGCTCAGTCACTTCTCGCAAAGTACTGTTTTAGTGTGCGCTAAGCGGGAAGAAAAAGTACTGCCTCCTGCGGTCGTCAACGAGATGGTGCAGGAAAAGGTCGATCATTTAGAAGCTGAAGAAAACCGCCGCGTTAGCAAAAAAGAAAAAGATGAGCTAAAAGAAAACATTTTGCATTCTTTGCTGCCGCAAGCATTTAAGAAGTCTAGCCTCCAATTTGCTTTTATTGATATGGAAAATGGCTGGGTTGTGGTCAATAGTGCCAGCTTTAATAAAGCAGAAGAGTTACTTGCGTTATTGCGCAAGTCATTAGGTACATTGCCTGTTGTGCCAGCGTTTGCAAATTATGATCTTGGCTTATTTTTAACGTCGTGGTTGAAGGAGTTCAACGCTCCAGAAGGCTTCGCGATTGGCTTAGACGCCGAGTTGCAAGAGCAAGATGACAATGGGGCACAAGTGAAGTTTAAAGGCCATGATCTATCCAGTGATGAGGTTAAAAACCACTTAGATAATGGCAAAGAGGTCACTAAGCTGGCGCTGGAGTATCAAGAACGAGTGAAGTTCTTATTGCAAAATGATGGCTCTATTAAACGCGTCAGTTATGCCGATACGTTAAAAGAAGAAAACGCCGATATTCCTAAAGAAGACATGGCAGTAAAGCTTGACGCAGACTTTATTCTTGCCTCGGAAGAAATCAAACAACTCCTTGATGCCTTGACCAATCAATTAGGCGATGCCGAGGATCTGTAAGTACAATGCATAACTGAAAAAGGAGCCTGAGGCTCCTTTTTTTAACTGAATATTTCTCTTATATCACCCACGACTTCCTGATACTCATCGTCAGCAAATATTTCCACAGATGGAATAATCCCTTTATCGACATAAACATTCAGTGCGGACGACTTATCTGACACTTGTAAAATGCCCTCCATGATCGCGCCCATGCGGATGAAATCGACAAACTCCACCTCTTTAGGGCGATAATTAGGATCGGCCCAACACTTTGCCACTTCTACGAATTCATCAGAGAAGTCCCAAGCGGTTAAAATAGCAGCACCAATGCGCCCTGCTAGTTTTTGAATGGCATGAGCTAAAAAACTCGGATTAGCAAACACCTCTGGGTGCTTCTCAGCCTCGGTGAGAATAGGCAAAATACCAATATTGTAGGTCAGTGCTGCCAAGGTGATAGTTTCGGTATTAATCGTGTCATGACGCTGTTGCTTGCGAAAATTCTGCACCAGCGCTATCGAATGGCAGGCAACACGAATTGTCTTTTGCCATGCCTTATCCATATAGCCTTTGATCAGCTCATGCTGAGAGACGAAGAGCTGCTCCATCGCCATCGCTGTGGCGATATTTTTTATCTGCCTTAGTCCAATGCGCGTAACGGCTTGGTTTATAGTTGTCACCTTCACCGAGCGACTCATCAAGGCGCTATTCGCAACTTTGATCATCCGCGCTGCTAAAGCAGGATCATTGGCGATCACGTCCGCCATATCATGTAAGGTTATATCCGGGTCATCTGCAGCGTTACGCACTCGAAGTGCCACTTCCGGCAAGGTTGGCAGCACCAAAGTATCGTTATTTATGCGGTCAACCAAGATGGTCAGCAAAGCGTTTTCTGTGGACATGTCGCCAGTATCCTTTATGTCAGCAAAGCCGTTTTTTCTTATAAATTAGCTATAAGTTACCGATAAAGTTTAGAAAGTGATAGCGCAATTGCCCATTTATTTACAAAAAATAATTACCTATGTTCCCATAATCATTATTGCCAGCCAGCCCTTGAGTTGCTTTAATGCCCAACAACACGGGGCTCTCCCCCGCTATAACCGAACAATAAACTCTCTCAATGGACTGTGTTTTTTGTCTTACTTTACAGTCCAATAACGAGTTACACCGAAAGAGGATCCCATGAGTAAATTGTCGAAAATTTCTCAAGCACTGCTTATTAGCTCTGTATTCGCACTTGGCGCCTGCTCCAAGCAACCACAGTCAACTACTGAACAAACAGCGGCGAGCGCACAACCAAGCAGTGGCCCTGAATTGATAAATATTGAACGCGAGCGGCTTAACATTTACACCGATTTTGAGCTCAATACCGACTTGTCACACCTAAGCGGGAATCAGCAAAAAATGCTCGCTAAACTGATTGATGCCTCAAAAATTATGGACCAACTGTTTTGGCGTCAGGCTTTCGGTGGCGAGCAACAAGATTTCTTAGCGAGCCTAGATGATGAACAAGTGCGTCACTTTGCCAAGATTAACTATGGTCCTTGGGATCGCTTAAACGGCGATCAGCCTTTTTTAAGCGGCTTTGAGCACAAACCAGCAGGAGCTCAATTTTACCCAGCTGATATGACAAAAGAAGAATTAGAGCAAAGCAGTGTAAAAGATAAAACAGGCCTTTATTCCATCATCAAACGCGATGACAATGGTGAGCTTTACAGTGTGCCTTATTCAGTAGAATACGCCCAAGCATTGGAAGCTGCCGCAGATTTGCTGCGCCAAGCGAGCGAATTGGCCGATAACAAAGAATTCGCTAACTACTTGAGTATGCGTGCCGATGCCTTGCTAAGTGATGACTATCAAGCCTCTGATTTTGCTTGGATGGATATGAAAAATAACCCCATTGATGTGGTTATTGGCCCAATCGAAACCTATGAAGATCAACTGTTCGGTTATCGTGCGGCTTTTGAATCCTATGTTTTGGTCAAAGACATGGCCTGGAGTGAGCGTTTAGCAAAATTTGCGCAATTCCTTCCGGAGCTACAAAAAGGTCTGCCCGTGGCGGAGCAATATAAGCAAGAGGTTCCTGGTTCAGACGCTGACCTTAATGCGTATGATGTCATCTACTATGCTGGCCACTCCAATGCTGGCAGCAAAACCATAGCTATCAACCTGCCCAATGATGAGCAAGTGCAACTGGAAAAAGGCACTCGCCGCCTGCAACTTAAAAATGCCATGCGCGCTAAGTTCGACAAAATCCTCATGCCCATTGCCGCTGAGCTAATTGTGCCCGAGCAGCGCAAACATATTACCTTCGATGCCTTTTTCGCTAACACCATGTTCCACGAAGTGGCGCATGGCCTAGGTATTAAAAACACCATTACCGGTAAAGGCACCGTACGCCAGTCGCTTCAAGAGCACGCGAGTGCATTGGAAGAAGGTAAGGCGGATATCCTGGGCTTGTATATGGTTGAGCAGCTATTGAATAAAGGCGAGATTACCGAGGGTACGTTAGAAGATTACTATGTCACCTTTATGGCTGGAATCTTCCGCTCTGTGCGTTTCGGCGCATCCAGCGCGCACGGTAAAGCTAATATGATCCGCTTTAACTTTTTCAAACAAGAAGGCGCGTTCTCCAAAGATGAAAACGGCCTATATCAGGTAAATATGGATAAGATGGCTGCAGCCATGAGCAAGCTATCGAATTTAATTCTTACCCTGCAAGGTGACGGTGACTATCAGAAGGTCGACCAACTCGTTGCTACCATGGGTGAAATTAAACCTGAACTGGCCGCTGATTTAGAAAAGCTCAGCAAAGCGAATATCCCTGTGGATGTCGACTTCATCCAGGGCAAAAAGGTATTAGGCTTAAACTAAGACTGTATTTATAGACGATATAAAAACAGCGCCTTTCGGCGCTGTTTTTTTTATAGCTGCAAATTCTCTTTAATCTGTTGAATTTGCGCTTCAGTGTAAGGTCTAGGTGGGTGTACCCCCCACACCGGTTTGGGCCATGCGGGGTCTTGCTCAAAGCGAGCAATATGATGAATGTGTAACTGCTCAACCATGTTTCCTAAAGCAGCAACATTTAACTTTGCTGGTTTGAACACTGTTTTTAACATACAGCTAAGCTTCGCCGATTCACGTCCTAACACGATTTGGTCACGATCACTTAAATCAATGATCTCTTTTAATCCGCTTTTGCGCGGTACCAGAATAAACCAAGGGTACTGGCTGTCATTCATTAACAACACTTTACACAACGGCCAATCCGCCAATTCAATACAATCTCGTTCCAACTCTGGTGCTAATGCAAACATAGCATCCTCCTGTTGCTGCAAGTTTAGTGGCATAAAGTTGCGCTTATGACAGTGCATCAGTACCATCAACGCATCACTACAACAATAAGGTTTACCCGTGTCTAATACAACCAAATACTTATCTGTTGCCTTGGCTGCAAGCTTAGCCTGCGGCGCAGCGACTGCCAAAGAGCTGACGCTCGAGCGCATTTTTGACGACCCTAGTTTAGCTGGTAAAGCGCCTGTAAAGCTTAAGTTTTCTCCAGATGGTAGCCGCGTTACCTACTTGCAAGGAAAGAAAGAAGACTACAATCGCTACGACCTATGGGAATACAATCTCAAAGACAACAGCAACCGCATGTTAGTCGATTCGCAAGCATTGTTCTCAGGGCCGGAAAATCTCTCTGATGAAGAAAAAGCGCGCCGTGAGCGACAACGTATTTTTGGCCGTGGAATTTTGGAGTATACCTGGTCCAAAGACGGGCAAGCGTTGCTTTTCCCACTCAATGGGGACTTGTATTACTATCAACTGGCCAGTGGCGAAAGCCGTAAGCTCACCGATACCGAAGCGTTTGAAACCGACGCGCGATTCTCACCGAAAGGCAATTTTGTCTCTTTTATCCGCGACCAGAATTTATATGCCTTAGAACTGGCCAGTGGTAAAGAAATCCAGCTCACTGAAGATGGCGGCGGCGTTATTAAAAATGGCATGGCTGAGTTTGTGGCGCAGGAAGAAATGAGCCGCATGACTGGCTACTGGTGGTCCGGTGATGAACAAAAAATAGCCTTTACCCGTATCGATGAGAGCCCCGTAGAAGAGGCGATTCGCAACGAGATTTATGCCGACGAAGTGAAACTATTTAACCAGCGCTATCCCTATACTGGCACCGACAATGTGGCCATAGAGCTAGGCGTTGTCCATATTGATGACAAACAGGTTGATTGGATTGATTTAGGCACCGACAAGGATATTTACATTGCCCGTGCAAAATGGCTCAAAGACAATCACACTCTGTCTTATCAATGGCAAAACCGCTCGCAGCAAGAGCTCGAGCTGCGCTTTTATGATAGCGCCGAAAAAACCCAACGCGTGGCCGTCAAAGAGAGCAGTGATACATGGATTAACCTGCACTTTGATTTGAAGTTTTTGCAAGATAAAGAGCACTTTATCTGGGCGTCAGAGCGCGATGGTTATAAGCACCTTTACCTGTACAAGGCCGATGGCACACTGGTACGCCAAATCACCCAAGGGGATTGGATTGTTGAGTCATTAAAAGGCGTTGATGAGCAAAATGGCGTCGTGTATTTTGCCGGTCGCAAAGACACGCCGCTGGAAAGCCATTTGTATAGCACTCCCCTATTTGAAGCTGGTGAGATTACGCGCATCACCGCAGCGGGTGAATATCATAACGTCGTTCTTGCAGAGGATAGCAAGACCTTTATTGACCGAGCCTCGTCGGTAAACCGCCCTCCCTATGTTGCACTGCGTAAAACCAATGGCGACTTTGTCACTTGGTTAGAGCAAAATGCCATTGATGAACAGCACCCACTCAACCCATACACCAGCGACTTAGTAGAGCCTGAGTACGGCACCATAAAGGCACAAGACGGTCAGGTAATGCACTACCGCCTGTTCAAGCCACGCAAACTGAATAAAAAGCAAAAGCACCCGGTCATTGTCAATGTATATGGCGGCCCACATGCACAGCGAGTTACCAACAGCTGGCGCAGTAAAAACCTATACTTTCAATACATGGTGCAACAAGGCTATGTGGTATTTCAGCTGGATAATCGCGGCTCCTACAATCGCGGAAAGCGCTTTGAAGACGTGATCTACAAACACCTTGGTGAAAGTGAGGTGCAGGATCAAATTAAAGGCGTCGAGTTTTTACGCACCTTAGATTACGTAGACCCGCAGCGCATAGGTATTTATGGCCATAGCTACGGCGGTTACATGGCGTTAATGGGGATGTTTAAAGCTGGCGATTATTTCAAAGCCGGTGTATCTGGAGCCCCAGTTACCGACTGGTCGTTGTATGATACTCATTACACAGAGCGCTATCTTGGCCACCCAAAAACTAATGCCAAGGGCTATGAACAAAGCGCGGTCTTTCCATACAGCGATGGCCTCAAGGGCCCGCTCATGATTTATCATGGCATGGCTGATGACAACGTGCTCTTTACCCACGCCACTAAGCTGTTTAAACAGCTACAAGACAAGGCGTTGCCGTTTGAAATGATGACCTACCCAGGCTCGAAACATAGCTTGCGAGGTAAAAAGGTACAAACGCACCTGCATCACACCATTACCGACTTCTTTAACCGCCATTTTGATATGGCTCAAGAGTAAGTTCCTACGCTTCAATCAGGCCGGCTTCTGCTGGCCTGATTTCTTTTACAATCTACTGAAAATCCATACTTATTTTTAGGCTCACTCACTTAGAATCGACTAAACTCATAGCATTACCTCGTTCCAAGGATTTGTTATGCAGCAACTTCGTCGCCTTAGTATTTATCAACGCCTGATTGCGCTACTCTTTCTTGCCCTACTCGGTATCATCATCTTAGTCGCGACCTCACTGACTAACCAATACAGCTCTTTGCTGGATGGGCAACATGAGAAAACGCGCAACCTAGTAGAAAATGCACACAGCATCGCGGCGTATTACCACCAACAAGCACAAACGAGCGCCCTCACGGATGAGCAAGCGAAAGTTGCCGCTAAAGATGCCATTCGCGCTTTGCGCTATGGTGATTCCAATTATTTTTGGATCAATGACACCAGCCCGACCATGGTCATGCACCCGTTTAAGCCGCAGCTCGAAGGCAAGTCATTAGCTAACACCGCCGACCCCGATGGCGTGAAACTATTCGTGCAAATGGCTGAGCTGGTCGAGCGTCAAGGTGAAGGCTTTGTGCCCTACAAGTGGCCAAAGCCAGGAAAAGATCAACCTGTCGATAAAATAGCGTTCGTTAAGGGGTTTGAACCCTGGGGCTGGGTGATTGGCTCCGGCGTTTATATTGATCACATTGAGGACACGTTTGCACGTAGCAAAACAATTCTTATCCTCGAGGGCGTTGTGATTCTCGCGGTGCTGTTAGTGATGGGCTATTTAATAGCACAAAGTGTGATGGGGCCTATTCGTCACGCAGCAGACATGATGAAAGATATAGCGCAAGGTGAGGGAGACCTAACCCAGCGTTTAGACAGCAGCGGCAATGACGAGGTCTCTCGCCTTGCCAGGCACTTTAATGATTACACCGAAAAGATGCGCCAATCCATAGAAGCGGTCAATGAGCAAGCCAATAAAGTGAGTGAGCATGTGGCGCAACTACAATCGACGGCCCAGCAAAATCAACATCATATTGAGCTGCAGAGCGACAGCTCAGCACAAGTGGCCACAGCAATGGAACAGGTAAGTCACCAAGTGAAAGACATCAGTGATTATGCCAATAACGCCGAGCAAGCTAGCAACGAAGCGAACAGTTATGCAGATCAAGTAAAATCAGTGGTTCATAACACAGTGAATGCGATCACCCGTTTAAGCACACAAATTGAACAAGTCGCTGAGGTGGTGCAGCAGTTAGCCAGCCAAAGTAATAATATTGGCAGTGTACTGGATGTGATTCGCGGCATTTCCGAGCAAACCAACCTTTTGGCGCTCAATGCCGCCATAGAAGCGGCGAGAGCCGGCGAGCAAGGCCGTGGGTTTGCAGTTGTTGCTGATGAGGTGCGCACGCTAGCCAGCCGCACAGGCCAAAGCACCGATGAAATTCAAGCTATGATTGAGCAGTTGCAACAAGGTGCGGAAAAAGCTGTGCAGGCCGTACAAAACAGCCAACAGATCTCGGACAATACTGTTGAGTCCACCGCGAATACCACCGAAGCATTGGATGAAATCAACCGCTTGGTTGACTCTATCCGGGAAATGAACGCTCATATCGCCCGCGCCACTGAGCAACAAAATGACGCCTCTAGCGAAGTGTCGCAGCGGCTCAATGATTTAGCCCATGCAACCAATGAGTCGCTCTCCAGCACACAGGTTATGAACCAGGCGAGTAACGAACTAGAACAGGCCAGCCAAACACTCGACAGTATAGTTAAGCGCTTCAAAATATGAAGTCATCGCTCTCCGGTCATAAAAAGGCCGCCCAACGGCGGCCTTTTTAGCTTAACAATACCGGCTATTGCTGCCAGCGTTAGCGACAGTATTTAGCAAATAAGCTTGCTACCGTAGCCGCAGTTGGTTTTCCGTGCTGCCAATCGCCGCCTTCCACACCACTGCCGGCAATATCCATATGTACATAAGGAAGCGGCTGCTCGCTATCTAAGCCATGCTTATCTAACCCACCCACAATCGCCAAAAAGGCCATCGGGAACTGGTGGCCCCGAGCAGTGACTGCCGATGCGGCATTATTACTGGAAAGCACATCGTCAGCTAAGGTGCGTGGTTGCACAAAATCATAGTCTTCGCGACGCGAACGCGATACCTCGGCGCAATCGGCCCATAAGTCACCCTGCTCCACCAATTGCTGTGAGAGCTGCACTTTACGCGCTGGACCATTTTCAACATAGGCACTATAAGGCCCCACAGCTCGGGCGGCATGCCCGGTGAGAGTAGCAACGGTAAAGAGCTCAGGATTCACCTCGCCTTTGGCCACTTCCTTAGCCTCACTGAGTAAATCACCCATTGCCAAGCGGCCCTCAGCATCGGTATTACCAATGCGCACGCGAACGCCTTCACGGCTGGTAATAATTTCATCAGGAACAAAGCAATCCGAACCAATGGAATTACGAACCACGGCCAAATAAGCAATTACTTTGACTCCTTTAGGCTGTGCTTCAGCGACGGCTTTCATAAACCCAGCGACAGATGCGGCACCGCCTTTATCGCGACTCATGCCGGCCATAAAGCCACCAACTTTTAAGTCCGCACCACCGGTATCGTAAACAAGGCCTTTACCAACAAAGATCAACGTGCGTTCAACATTGCCTTCAGGCACATAGGCCATTTTTACCACGCGTGGGTGATGACGCTCTACCGCATAGGATGCGCGAGCAACGGTACTAAGCAATGGATACTCTTTATCAATCGTCGCGATATCACTGATCACATCCACCTTCACCGCAGTACCAGCAAAAGCCTCGACACAATAATCAGCGAAGCGAGGCGGCGCCATACGCTCTGGCTCAGTGCCACATAAATCGCGTGCCGCATATTGGCCAGCGGCAATCGCATTGACCTGCTTTAGTTGTTCATCTGTAGCGCCGACCAGGCTAATAGTATTCAGTGCAGAGATAGCATCGCCATGATATTCACGTGCTTCTAAGGGCTGCCATAACGCTTGGTTAGCGCCTAAAAAGGCCACTTCCAATGCGAACTCATAACCTGGACGTTGTTGAATGTTATGCACATACAAAGCCGGCTTAATTGCGCCTGCTTCCTTCGCTACGGCAATGCCTTTTTTAGCTGCTTCAAAGACACGGCGCACATCATCATAATCCCGCCCTAAAGGGCCTGTGGGAGTCATAATCAAGCGCTTACCTGGCGCTTGTTCGCTGACCAATAATGCCGGTTGCTTACCTACACGGCTATCTATCGCCGCATGAGTATTGATTTGTTCAGCATAGGCTTGGGGCAGCGCATCAAGGGAGTCACAGATAATAATAAGAGCATCGTTTTCGCTGGTTGCACTAAGTGCATCAAGGCTAGCGCAAGACGTAGCGCGTGCATAAGACATAAAAAAGGTCCTAATCTAAAACAAAGGACCTACATTATCGGTGATTTACGGGTTCTTGACTAGCGAAGCCCTGCGCCACCTTAGGGATTGTAAAGTGGCGTTGACAAGTTGTGCTTACGCTTGCTCTGAACCTTGCTGTTTTTCCCGCTTATGTTTAGCGATCACAGACCACGCCTCAAGCATGACCAACACACTAACAATAAGGACGATGGCATCGAGCACAACAAGCAACCAGTTCCCCTGTTGGTAGTACTCAGCAAGTTTAATGACCCCCGCAAAGAACGCCATAATCAATACAAAGACCATAGGGATCAGCGTGAATTTAGCCGGACGACCTGCTTTTATAAGCATCACCGAGATCACCAGTAAGGTTAAACTGGCAAGGATTTGGTTGGTAGAACCAAATAGCGGCCAAATGATCATGCCACCACTGCCAGATGCGCCACCGGCGCCAAAGGCAAGTAACAAACAACACCCCACCGCAACTAACGTAGCAACGACGCCATTTTTAAGCGCCGATATTTTATAAATGTCGCCCCACTCTTGAATAATATAACGCTGGAGACGCACACCCGAGTCCATCGTTGTGCCTGCAAATAACACCACCATTACCGCCAATAGGGTTGAAGCAACTTCGGTGGAAATACCCCAGCCACTTTCAATTAAATTAGCGCCACCGGTAATAAAAGCACTCACACTGCCAGCGCCTAAATGACTGTATATTTCATGCCACTCCTCTGGGGAAACAGCCAAGGCCACGCCACTAACGGCCACCAGCGTGATAAGCGCTAAACATCCCTCCCCTACGGCACCGAGGTATCCCACAAAGCGACCATCGGTTTCTTTATTCAGTTGTTTTGAGCTCGTTCCAGAGGACACGATGCCATGGAAGCCTGACACTGCACCACAGGCTATGGTGACAAACAACAAGGGGATAATACTGGGCGTGTCAGCAGCGGTTTGCATGTTAAACGCGGGAGCTGTGATATCAGGCATAGAAACAAAGACAGCGCCATAAAGCAGAACCAGCCCCACCAACAGCTGCATGCCGTTAATGAAGTCGCGCGGTTGCAGTAGCATCCAAACAGGTAATAACGAAGCAATCGCAGCATAAATGAAGAGAATAATGATCCAGTTGGCTTTATCCGCTAACCCAAACATTTCACTAGGCAGTGCCAGGGGCATTGAGCTGCCCATGTAAATCGTAGCGTAGAGTACGCCAACACCAATGGCACACAAAGGAATAAGCGGCATATTTCGACGCAGCAGCTGACCTATCACTAAGGCCACCACAATCGCGGACCAAGCTGGGAATACCGCATTAGGTTGCGAGACAAACGAGTTCGCAATCACCACGCCAAATACCGCATTCACCATTAACAGCACCAAAAACACCACAATCATGAATAGAGAACGCGTGCGCGAGCCTATAACTGATTCTGATAACGCCCCCATGGATTTGCCCTTGTGCCGAGCACTGGCCCATAGGGCGCCCATGTCGTGAACACCAGCAAAGAAAATAGTACCAAATACAACCCACAATACCGCAGGCACCCACCCCCAATAAACCGCAATCGCGGGGCCAACAATGGGCGCGGCCCCCGCTACCGAGGTAAAGTGGTGTCCCCACAACACCACTTTATTGGTTGGCACATAATCAACGCCGTCTTGGAGCTCATGAGCTGGAGTTACAAACTTATCGTCCATTTTGAAGATTTTTTCGGCGATAAACTTGGAATAGACGAACCAGCCAAATAGCATACCGACAATACCAAGCAAGACAATAACTACTGATTGCATAGTCTTCTCTCTTTATTTTTGTTGTCATTACAATACTCTTCGCTTTAGCAAAGTGTATTAGTCGCACGAGCACAGGCCGACGAGGCTAAGTGCCTAAAGTAGCAATTTACCTTATCAGCTTAGTTTAAAAATTCATTAACGCTTTAGTCTAAAATGCTTAACTGGGTAGCTTGTTGCTGTTGCGGTGAAATTCCAACGCCCAGGCCCAATAATCTCACCTCTGGAGTGTTGCCCCGTTGGTAGGCTTTCGCCGTTAGCGCTGCGAAAGTGTCTAGATTCAAGGCGAATCCACTTTGATCAGCGGTAGTCACCTGAAAATCGGCAAACTTTACTTTGACTGACAACTTGTTAATGGCGTTGCTAAGTTGGTTGCGCTCAAGGCGTTGTTGCAACTCCTCGAGTAAAGCGGGTAAGGCCTGGTGACATTGTAGCAATGAGGTTTTGTTATATTCGTAAGTGTGTTCAACGCTGAGTGACTTGCGAATGCGCTCGGTTTTAACTCGCCCTATTACTTCGCCTGCGCACTTTTGGTATAAGGACACACCAAAATTCCCTATATGCTGCTGCATCCAGTTTACTCCCTTATCCAGCACATCCTGGCCTTTGTATAATCCTTTCTGATGCAGCCGCTCTAGCGTCACTTTGCCAACACCGGGGATTTTTTTTAAGTCTAACTGAGCAAGAAAGTCTGGCAGTTGCTCAGGAAGAATTACGCATTGCCCATTCGGCTTATTCTCGTCGCTAGCTATTTTGGCGACAAACTTAATAGGTGCGACTCCTGCTGAGGCTGTCAGCCCAGTTTGTTGGAAGATATCTTGGCGAATTTGCTCAGCAATCAGTGTGGCACTGCCACGGCATACCTGTGCTTGAGTCACATCCAAGTACGCCTCATCTAAAGAAAGAGGCTCGATAAGGTCCGTATAACGGCTAAAAATGGCGCGAATTTGCTGTGAGATTTGCTTATAAAGTTGCATCCGCCCCGGCACAATGACTAAATCTGGGCACAATTGTTTAGCATGGTAGTTAGACATCGCCGAGCGTACGCCGTACTGACGAGCAATATAGTTCGCCGTTGATAGCACCCCACGACGGCTACGCCCGCCAATGGCCAAAGGCAGGTTTGCCAGTTCAGGATTGTCGCGCATCTCTACGGCGGCATAAAAGCAATCCATATCAATATGGATAAATTTCTTCATCGCGCTTGTGTGAGGCCTGGGCAGCCCAACAGTTTTAGGTGAAGCTATAGTGACAAAAAGTGTAAGGAAAAGCCACAAACAACTGTATAAAGCACTGTATAAATAATCAAACTAAGGTTTTGGTGCGTTATCTCTGCGCTTGCCACGTTTAAATAGTCCAAGCCAAAAAATAAGCTCGCCCACGACCGCCACCAGCACCAAGGCAATCACACCTTGGCTACTACCGATGGCATAGCACAACAGCGCCAAAGGTAAGGCCCATAGCCACAGGTACTTTCTCAGCGTCATTGATGATTCTCGTAAATGTACTTAACTCTACCTTACTCAGTGCTCGCTACGCTGTATACGAACAAAATGTAAGCAGTTATTGCTGATAGCGTACTAAACGCACAAATACATCACTACTTTTAGCATGAAGACTATTTTTACCACTGTAAAATTCATACACCCAAGCATGATCTGCCGGTGTTACTGCAGATGTGCTGGACCAGTAATTATCATTACTAGCATCTAAAAACAGGTCTAAATTTAGGCTGGGCTCAACACATCGATGCTCAACAATGGATGCGAGTTCTTTACTGTTAGGCAAGTGCCAGTCATCAAAACCGGCAAACTCATCATTAGTGGCGCTTTGCAGTGCCTGCTGCCAGTTAAGCTGTTGCGCCGCCCCAGAGCAACTTTGCAGTTCAGCATCGAACTGTTGCCCATAGCTACAACGTTGCCACATCAGCCCAGTGGCGTTATCAGTAATCGTACCATCAGTATTAATCACAAAGCGCTCTGCCGGGGTACTAGCTTGCAGATTATAACAACGCTGTTCGGCCCAAAGCGATGTACTCACCACAGCCGCCACGATTAGAAACGTATAATTCATGATCACTCCTATGGGTTGCGCACCAAACGTACGTATGCGGTATTATCTTTGGGGTAAGCCAAATCGTTACCTGAGCTCATATCAATAATAAAGGCTTGAGATAACGATTGGCCGTCAACGCTGGTGCGTGATGTCCAGTAGTTTAAATGCCCCAGTAAACTCACCGACGGGGTATGAATAAAATAGTCCGGGCTAATCATGTGTGCCTGACCATGGCGTTGATAATCCACCAAGCTCAGCAACTCAACATAGGTAGGTAGACGCCAATTAGCACCACCGCAAAAGTCGATGGCATTGACCTCATCAATATATTGTTGCACCGAGCAATCGACGTCACTAGGGCATGAGCTATTGGCTGGCGCGCGCTCACTCCCGATAAGCACGCCTCCCTCACCGTTAAGCGCCCAACTGTAGTGATTCTGACCTTCGCGCAAGTCGGTATTTGGTAAAGTGTGGGTGTTGGCTTGTTTCACTTCCCATATAAGGCCAGTGACATTATCTCGCACACAAGCAAACTCGGTGGCAGAGTCGGGCAATTCGTCGGCAAACTCATTCAGTTTAGTAAAGTCAAAGGCCATATCTCCTTTGCCCACTTTGTCTAAGCGCTGCGCTACACTGTCTCGGCCTTGCTGCGCATCTTGCCCTTGGAAGTCTGTGCTATCACAGCTGATTGCTTGGCTGTTATTAAAGCACGCGCTCATACCGGTGTCGTTAATCAGCCCCAACGCGCGACGCTGCACGCTGACAGTGACCTCATCACTTGCACTGCGGTTAAGTTCATCGCTCACCCTAACGCTAAAGCTCAGTTGTTGTGCTACATCGATGTCGGGAGCAACAAACTGCGTTTCGCACTGGCGCTCACTGGCTAGGGTGACGGCACTGCCGCTTTGTTGCTGCCAGTAACAGCTAAACTGACCACTCACCGTTTCACTATTACCGGCATTGAGAGTCACGGTATCAAACTCAGTGACCTGCTGGTCCTCCCCTGCATTGGCAATGACCACTTGCGCGGTTTTATTCAGCAGCAGGCTATACTCGGTACTCACTTGGCCGCCCTCGTCATCACTGACAAACACAGTCCACGCGAGCGTGGTATCACTATCTAGTAGCGGATGACGAAAACTTAAAGTGGCTTCATCAACAGCGCTAAACTGCAGTTGCGGGCCCTCAGTTTGTTGCCATAGATAACTCGCAATAAAGCCGTTTTCATCAGGATCGCTAGAGCCAGCCGCACTCAAGGTGACAACATCATTATATTGTGAGGGCAGTTGTTCGGGGGCAATTTGCGCTATGGCTATCTGTGGTAACTGGTTTGCTGAAGCGATATTAATGGTAAGCGTATCAGATACTAAGGTATTGTCTGGGGCCCGATAATCGACCTTAATTTGCGCCGCGCGGTCACCCTTAACGTCCGGGAGCATCAGCGCCAACTCTTGCTCTTCACTGGGTAGCCCTTCGATAGCCGGACCGGAAAGTTGTTGCCACCTGAAAGTGCCTCCGGGAGGCGACACTTGCGCGTTGATGATTAATTCTGATTTTTCTACCGCATCGCGATCAGCGCCAACATTAATACTCGCATTTTCAGTGACTTCGTCGCCACCACTGCCACCACAGGCAACCAATCCCGTGGCCAAAATGACGCTGATCGCGCTATGAATAAGTCGACCCATGATGTGCTCCCAATTATTGCATAGCGCTACCAACGCAAGTTGCTTGCCAACATCATCAACAAACCGTATTTATCAGCTGTTATAAATAACTATCCTGGTGAATACGAACAAATAGTTTAGTACCAACTTTGGAGTAATCGACTTTGTATTCTCGCCCATCCAAAGCTTGAATAAAAAGCAAGCGTTTTTCTTCTGCAAAAACATCCGGGCTGGCAATGTACACCATCTCAAGATAGCGCTCTTTAGCCTCTCGACGATTTTTGGGAAGCTCTTCTTTAAAGGGCTCTAGGCCGTGCTGAGTCACTTTAATTTTTGGCTGCTCTTCGCCATTAACGATGACTAAATCCAGCTTCTTAATTTTATGAATGATGGTATTACGACCACTTTTTATAAATGCTCTATCGTCAGACATATGTCTTATCCTGTCTACTTGCTACTGTGGCTATTGAGTTGCTGTTGCAACTGCACCACAGTGTTAGCCGGGTCGCGTTGCCATCTATGTAATAAATAGCTGAACGCCCAAATATCACGGTCTAACATAGCGGCGGGTATTAATATTTCATACCCAGTCAAAAATTTTAAGTTCTTCATTCTATTAGCAAACATAGCTAATAATCCAGTATATTTTTGTCCCGACTGGCTGACGTACTCGGTATCCTCAACCAACCACTGTGGCGGGCATTCATTGCCATCGCGGCAATACGCTTTGATCGCCTGCAGCAAATAATGACGTTGCTCCACCAGCAAACGGCCCGCCAACCGGGGTGAAAGCTTATTTAAGAACTCATCTTCTCGCTTTAAGCTTAGGCCCACAACATTTAACTCGAGCGTCTGCATTGCTTGTTCGATACTCACCACACCGACCTGTTGTAAGTTATCGACATCCAGCTGCCACCAGCCGTATTTATGATTATAGCTAAGTTTCTGTTTGTCGAGAAAAATGCTGTAAAACGGCTCTCTCAGCTTTAAGTACCCCACTAGCATGCCAACTAAAGCGGCGCTCAGTAAGAAAATCTCCGCTATCAATATGTCAGCGCTTTTTAACTGTATAAACAACACCAAGAAAACCAAGACAATCGCGCTGGTAATGAGTATTTCGCTGCCGTGGCGCGCACTGTGGGCACGAATTTTCGCGTATCGGCTGGCGCCCCCCTGTTCTGAGGGCTGCGTATTAAGGGGTGTTTTTTTATTACTCATACGCTCTCTTTTTGGTGCCACTACGTATACTCCTATTGTACGTATAATTTGCGAGTTTTATACGCAGCAAGGGTAGGCAAAGGTTACAAAAATGCGGCAAATTGGGAACATAGTGCATCATTTTGCTGAATTTTCGGTTAACACACAAAAATACAGGATTGGCGGTCTATGTGTTAGAGCGCAAGTTTGTAAACTAAGCTCTCACCTTTTTCAGCCGAGAAACCATAGGTACCGTCGATGAACCACAGTAGGCATTCGGGCAAGGCACTTTTCCCTGTCATTATTATCATTTTCTTAGGGCTGTGTATTTACTTATATCTGCCCAAAGGGCAATCACAGCAACCCAACATGGGCGCTCAATCAACTCGCGTGCAAGCTCATACCGTGACCAAAGACAGCCGAGCTATCACCGTTGATGGTATCGGCAGCGCGCGAGCAAACCAAGCCGTATACATTAAAAGCGCCCAAAGTGACTATATCGACAGTATCCATTTTGATGATGGCGACAAAGTGCAAGCAGGGCAACGACTGGTGCAATTACGAGATACTGAGGAACAGTTGCGAGTCAAGGAGCTGCAAGCCAATCTCTCTGAAGTAGAACGGCAATTGAATCGTTTGACCGAGCTGGCCCGTTCACAAGCCACGGCAAAGTCACTGTTAGAAGAGCAACTAGCAAAGTTTGAAGCCACCCAGGCTCAGCTTGAAGCTGCTAAAACCAAACTCGCGGAGATGCGTGTTACCGCGCCCTTTTCGGGAGTGCTAGGTAAACGCATGGTGTCTAAAGGGGCATTCGTGAGCACCAACACTGAAATTACCACGTTAGATGACATCAGCGTAATTAAAGTCGACTTTAATGTGCCAGAGAAATACCTTGCGCAGCTGGGTGTGGGAATGACAGTAACAGCGCGCAGTGACGCTTACCCAAGTAAGCTATTTACCGGCAAAGTGTCTCATGTCAGCTCTCGTATCGACACCAACACCCGTAGCGTGCCAATTAGCGCCAGCTTTACCAATGAAGACAATATCTTGCGCCCAGGTATGTTACTGGGTACGCAACTGGAATTGCAAACCTATGAGGCCTTATTGGTACCAGAGAAGGCCATTATTCCACGTCAAAACAAACACTTCGTTTTTCAAATTGTGGAAGGTGTAGCCAAAGAGGTCGAGGTGAAAATCGATAAGCGCTATAACGGTTGGGTAGGCATCAGTGAAGGTCTAAGCAGTGGCGATCAAGTGGTCACAGAAGGCATTATTAAACTGCGCTCAGGCTCAGCCGTGACCGTTGAGGAGGCTGCGCTGTGAGAATCACCGACACGGCTGTTAAGCGTCCGGTTTTTGCGATTGTAATCAACCTTTTATTACTGACCTTCGGGTTAGTGGCATTCTCAATGCTGCCCCTTCGAGAGTATCCAGATATCGATAGTCCCATTGTCAGTGTCAGTACTGACTACACTGGTGCTTCTGCGGAAATTATCGAAACTAAAATTACTCAAGTAATTGAAAACCGCATCTCCGGGATTGAAGGCATAAAAAGTATCACCTCCTCGTCGCGCAATGGCCGCTCTAATATCACCATCGAGTTTAATATTGACCGAGATATCGATGCGGCGGCTAATGATGTGCGAGAGCGTGTGTCGCGCGCACTGGACAATCTCCCCGACCAAGTTAGACCTCCGGAAGTATCCAAATCCAATTCCGATGAAAGTCCTATTGCCTGGTTTGTACTCAATAGCTCAACTATGAATACCTTGCAGCTATCCGATTATGCTCAGCGCTACATTGTTGATCGCCTGGCGGTTGTTGACGGCGTATCCAATGTACGAGTGGGTGGTGAACGCCAGTATGCAATGAAGGTTTGGCTAGACCGCGAGGCCATGGCGGCACGGGGCGTTACAGCCAGCGATATTGAGCAAGTTTTGCGAGCTGAAAACGTAGAGCTGCCAGCAGGGGAAATCGAGTCAGTTGATCGTGATTTTTCGGTTCGTACCGCGCGTAGCTATATAAGTCCTACTGACTTTCAAAACTTGGTTATTGCTCGTGGTGATGATGGCTATCTCGTGCGTTTAAACGAAGTCGCTGATGTACAGCTTGAAGCCGCCGACGAAGAAAGTTTATTCCGTGGCAATGGCCGCAACATGATTGGCCTAGGTGTGGTTAAGCAAGCAAAGGCTAACACCCTCACCGTGGTGGAGAACGCTCGCAAAGAATTAGAAAAAATCAAACGCAACTTGCCTCCAGGTACCACCATCGAAGACAGCTATGACTCCTCGATTTTCATTAAAGAGTCTATTGATGAGGTGTATCGTACGCTGGCCATATCAATGGCCTTAGTGGTTTTGGTTATCTACCTGTTCTTAGGCAACGTGCGCGCCACGTTAATTCCAGCAATCACCGTCCCTGTAGCCTTAGTTGGCAGCTTTATGTTTTTACTTGCCATGGGCTACTCTATCAACTTGCTAACCCTGTTGGCACTGGTGCTTGCTATCGGTTTAGTGGTCGATGACGCCATTGTGATGTTGGAGAATATTCACCGGCGTATTGAGCTCGGTGAGCCTCGTTTACTCGCCGCGTATCGCGGTGCCCGCGAAGTGGGTTTTGCCATTGTTGCAACAACACTGGTACTGATCTCCGTGTTTGTGCCCTTAGTCTTTATGGATGGCCGTATCGGCGCTTTATTCACTGAGTTTGCCATGGCGGTGAGCGCGGCTGTGTTCTTCTCCAGTATCACCGCACTCACACTTTCCCCAGCTCTGTGTTCGAAAGTGCTGAAGCAAAGTGAAAGCGAGGGCCGGTTTAGTCAGTGGATGGACCGTCAATTTGCAAAACTTGAAGGCGCCTATGCTCGCACTCTTGAGGGCAATGTTCGACGCTCAAAAATGTTGGCAGTGGTGCTGATGCTAGCGGGTCTTGCCAGTTATCTGCTGTTTCAGCAGATTCCATCTGAACTGACACCTAAGGAAGACCGAGGCACCTTCTTTGTGATGATGAACGGCCCAGAAGGCGCAAGCTATGAAAACAACGCCGCCAATATGGATAAAATTGAGCAACGCTTGTTGCCGTATGTTGACTCGGGTGAACTCAATCGTGTTCTGGTTCGAGTGCCGGGTTGGGGTGGTCAAGGTGGCGTTGCGATTATCGGCATGGCTGATTGGGGCGAGCGCAAACGCGATACCTGGACGGTAATGAATGAGATCAGTGGCAAAATGCGTGAAGTTACGGATATTCGCGCCTTTGCCATCATGCGCAGTGGCATTGGCGGCGGCGGTTCTTCGCGCCCCGTTGAGTTTGTTTTGCAAGGCAATGATTATGACGAGCTTGCCGATTGGCGTGACCGCATTATTGCTCGGGCAGAGAAAAACCCCGGGTTAGTGCGTATCGACCATGATTATAAAGAGACCTTCCCACAATTTTTGGTCAGTATCGATAAGAACAAAGCCGCCGACTTAGGGGTCTCTGTCTCTGATATAGGCCGCACTTTGGAGACGATGCTCGGGCAACGCCGTGTCACTACCTTTATTGACCGTGGTGAAGAATATGATGTGATTTTAAAGGGCGAGAAACAAGACTTTGCCAGCCCACAAGATGTCTCTAATATCTATGTAAACTCACGCTCCGGGCAACTGGTGCCCCTTGATAGCTTAATCAGTATCTCTGAAGAAGCCACAGCGTCTAGGTTGAATCGTTACAACCGTATGCGCGCTATTACCTTAAGTGCCAACCTCGCTAGCGGCTACACTTTAGAGGAAGCCTTAAGTTTCTTAAACCAAGTGGCTGCAGAGGAAAATGATATTGATGGCGCCATTGACTATAAAGGGGAGTCACAGTTGTTCTATGAAGGCGCCTCCGCCATGGTGTATGTCTTTATTCTGGCATTAACGGTGACCTTCTTGGTGTTGGCAGCACAGTTTGAGAGCTTCGTTCACCCCTTGGTGATCATGCTCACCGTACCACTGGGGATTGCTGGGTCGTTATTTGGTTTGCATATAACCGGTTTGACCCTCAATATTTACAGCCAAATTGGTATCGTTATGCTTATTGGCTTAAGCGCCAAAAACGGTATTCTTATTGTTGAATTTGCCAACCAGTTGCGTGATAAGGGTCTGGAATTTCAAACAGCGCTAATCCAAGCTGCCACACAACGTTTGCGCCCTATTATTATGACTTCGCTAACCACAGTGATGAGCTCGGTGCCCTTGGTGCTAGCAAGCGGCCCTGGAGCTGAAAGCCGTATGGTTATTGGTGTGGTGATCTTTACCGGGGTAAGCATCGCGACCATACTCACCTTGTTCGTCGTGCCCAGTGCTTACTATGCCCTTGCTCGTCATACTCAGTCACCAGAGTATTTACAGCAACGCTTGGCAAAACAGCAACAAGATAACCCGCTCAAACAGCAATAGTGCACGAGAAATGCTCACCTGCGAGGGTATTACCCTCGTAGGTGAGCGATAAACATCAGACGGCCGTTCTACTATTAAAAGGGTAAATACATCGAGGTGTTAGTATGACAAATTTACACACAGCCACCTTTGGCGGCGGTTGTTTTTGGTGCATCGATGCGGCCTTTCGCCGCGTTCGTGGCGTGCATAAGGTTGAATCGGGTTATACCGGTGGGCACAGCAATTCACCAACATACCGTGAGGTATGCAGCGGCGAAAGCGGTCACGCAGAAGTTGTGCAAGTGCACTTTGACCCCGCTGTGATAGATTACACCACCCTGTTGGCGATGTTTTTCACGCTTCACGACCCTACGCAGCTTAACCGTCAAGGAAATGATATTGGTAGTCAATATCGCAGTGTGGTGTATTACCACGATAGCGCCCAAAAGCAGCAGACCGAAGCAATGATCGCGCAGCTACAAACTCATAGCGCCGCAAAAATTGTAACCGAAGTCAGTCCCGCATCAAGGTTCTATCCCGCTGAGGATTATCATCAAGACTATTACAGCGAAAATCCGAACCAAGGTTATTGTAGTATCTTAATTGCCCCAAAAATAGAGAAGTTCGAGCACACCTTTAGTGACTTGCTCATATCATGACGACGGTAAAACAATTAAAAAAGCCTCCCAAGTGGAGGCTTTTTGTTACGCTGTTATAAATCGAATTGCAATCCAGCGTATACCTTGCGCTCAGCGCCGCGATACGCAGAGGTGACTTCACCCGTGCTCCAATCCGTGGCCGCCACGTTGGTGATATATTCTTTGTCAGTGAGATTATCGACACCGAAGGTGAACGTAAGGTCGCGTAACAATTGATAGCGAGCATTGAGGTTCACCAAAGTATAGCTTGGCAAGTCAGTACGATAGTAACTCAACCTATCGGAGCGGTACTGCAGTTGTGCACCGACATACCATTTGTCGAACTGCTTACCTACGGACCAATTGAAGGTTTTTTCGGCTCTAAGCACCAATGCTTGCCCGGTATTGTCGTCTTCAGCATCAACATAACTAAGGTTAAGCTGGTGATCGATACCAAACATATCTTGCACTTGTGCACTCAACTCAACTCCTTCAAAACTCGCTTTGGCGATATTTTCCGGGCCGTTGTTGCCCCATGCGATGAGGTTATCGAATTGGTTTTGATACAAGGCGATATCGTATTGCCCAGATTGCAAATCAAGGCGCAGACCGAGCTCGGCATTGTTTGACTCTTCAGGTTGCAAAGCATCGTTGCTGCCCCAGATGGAACTGGCGTCATTAAACGAGGGAGCCTTAAACGCCGTGCCGTAGCTGGCGCGAAACGTCGCAATGTCACTTAGCGGCACACCCGCCGCAAGGTTGTAGGTGAAATGACCACCAAATTGTGAATGATCATCATGACGCACAACGGCATTGGTGTTAAATGCCTGGCCATCATAATAGCCTCCCACATACACACCTTTATTATTACGCGTTTGCACGGTAAAACCGGACGCAGGCTGCTCTGGTGTCGCCGAGCTGCTGTAGGAATCGCTAATGTCTTCATAGTAGTAATCGGCGCCACCACTGACAGTGATAGCTGGACTAAAGACATAATTAAGCTGATAGCTTAGCTCATCTCGTGCAGTGCTGTACTCATTGCCACGATAACCTGGCGCGCCATGTTGCTGAGTATTAATCTCATCATCTTGAGCGAGACTGGTTTGTAGCTTGTGAGCAAAGGCACCATGGTTTTTACGCCAACCCAGTTGCACATGGTATTTTTCAAAGTCGGTGTAATCATCACCAAAGCTAGTGTCGTATTCGACATAGCCTTCACTGTACTGCCCTAACAACTCTAGCACGCCATAATCACCGAGATCATAGCCGAAACGCGCGCCGAGGTTTTGATTTTCATAGCCATCTTCATCTGGGTCTTGCCCAGTGGTGACGTCAAAGCCGTCGGTGTGTTCATAGCCAAGGTTGAATGCCGCATTGAACGCTCCTTGGCGAAAAGCAAAAGCACCTTGCGCATTCACGTAGTTGTCACTGCCACTTTGTACACTCACGCTTTGGCTATCGCCGTCTCGGGTGACAATATTGATGACTCCGGCTAAGGCGTCTGAGCCATACCATGCGGCGCGGGCACCACGGATCACTTCGACTCGTTCAATACTATTGAGTGGCACACTAGAGAGCGCCTTATACCCTGTTGTGGCTGAACCAACACGAACGCCATCTACAATAACCAAAGAGTGGCTGCTAGCCGCCCCACGAATAAAGAGGCTGGTACTTTGACCTTGGCCGCCACTGCGAACAATATCGACCCCGGCATAATGAGATAATAACGCCGGCAAATCACGTACGCCAAGGCGCTCGATGTCTGCACGAGTGATCACATCGATACTGGCGAGCACATTTTCGATAGGTTGTTCGAACTTATTAGCGGTGACAGTCAATCGCTCGATAGACGGTTGCTGCTGCGCACATACCGCGCCGGAGAAAAGTGCCGCTATGCCTACAGCGACTTTGGTTTTGTTATACATGTTAGTCCCTATACCTGCGCCCACCGCACAGGAAAATGTAATGAAATGGATGTTATGGCCGGTCTCCGGACTGAATGAGCAAGACTCATATCACCGTTGCGGGGGCAGTGCAGGCTTTTCACCTGTTTCCCGATTATCCCAGTGGCTTAACTGCGTTCTGCGCTTGCGGGCACCATAACAAGGTGGCGCTATTTTGCGGACTGATGACAATAAAGTCAATGGACGTCTAAACATCTATAAAAAGATGGACTATGGCATTTACTTCACCAATAAAAAAGCCAAGTGCGAATGACTTGGCTTGAAAAGTATTTAGTCGCGGAAGTTCTTAAATTGGAAGGGCTGACCTAACTCGGCTTCGCGTACTAATTGCATTACTTGTTGTAAGTCGTCGCGTTTTTTCCCGGTGACTCGTACCTCTTCACCTTGGATGGCGGCCTGAACTTTGATTTTGCTATCTTTAATCAGCTTAACCAATTTTTTCGCGATATCTTTAGCAATGCCTTGTTTCATTGTAACTTGGCGGGTGACGTATTTACCGTGCAAATCAGCTTTTTGAATCTCAAAACTGTTTACATCTAAGCCGCGTTTTGACGCCTTACTGGCAAACATATCAAATAACTGCATCACCTGTTGTTCAGCTTCTGCGGTAAGTTCGATAAGTTCATCTTTTAGTTCTATCTTGGCATCTACGCCGCGAAAATCGTAGCGGGTTTCGAGTTCGCGTTTAGCGTTTTCAACCGCATTTTTTGCTTCGCTCATTTCGATTTCAGAAACGATATCAAATGAAGGCATGAAATTCTCCGTAACTGGCTTGTCGTTTCGGGGATTATACCCCGAGATCGGTATTTTTGTGCACTGATACACAGTGAATTCAGTTTACAGTTTGTTATACTGCCTGCGATTTCACCAGTAATAAAGGTAAAGTAAAGTGACGCGCAGAGTTTATCAGGGGTTGTTTCTAATCACATTGGTGGTCTGCACCCTGCTATTTGTTCAAGAAGTAAAAGGCTCTGTTACGCAGCTTTTCCCTCACGTCGATAAGGTCGCTCACTTTGGTATTTTCTTCGTGCTTGCCTTTATTATGGATAAAGCCTTTAGGGTTCCCTTTTTTGTCCAGGTGATATTGTTGTTATTATACGGCGGAGCAATTGAGTGGATGCAGGATATGCTGCCCTACAGGCAGGCATCTTTTTATGACTTTCTCGCCGACGCGGCAGGCGCGGCTAGCTACTTTGTGATTCACTACCTATGGCAGAAACAGCGCGCCAAGGCTTAGCGCCTACTTACCTTATCGGGCCGGGGGCACTCGGCCTCACATTTGCCCACTTAATGGGGCAACACCGACCGGTAAAGCTGTTGGTGAAACCTTCTCATCCCAGCACTTTTTATTATTGCCATGGGCAGCAGAAAAGCCCCGTGGCAGCCACGGCTTGTTTGAAACCGTGCGAGCCAATTACAGAATTGTGGCTATTCGTTAAAGCGCATCAGCTGCAAGCAGCACTGGCACAGTGGCGCCCTTATCTGGCCCTCGATGCAGATATTATTATTAGCCATAATGGCATGAGCGACCTAGCACCACTTAAACAGCAACTGACTCCTCAGCAGGGGTTATTCTTTATGCTCACCCAGCAAGCAGCTTATAAAGCCGATGATAAGCATGTCGTCCATGTCAGTCAGGGTGACTCCGTGATAGGAGCCGTCAATGCCTGCGCACAGCAAAGCTTTAAGGCGCAGTTAAAGCAGTGGCAGAGATTAATCCCCGCTCTAACTGGGAGTGATGATATTACCCATGCGCGATGGCAAAAATTACTGGTGAATTTGGCAATAAACCCCATAGCAACCTGGTATCAGCTGCGCAATGGTGAGGCCGCCGCCCCCTGTTATGCCAGTGATGTCTTTGCACTGCTGCAGGAGGCCATTGCCGTAGCTAAAGCGCAGGGAGTTGAATTATCGCTACCGCAAAGTCTCGACAGCGCCTATCGAGTAATGCGCCTCACAGCGGGCAACCGCTGCTCGATGTTGCAGGATAAGTTATTGGGAAGGGAGACAGAAATAGCAGCCATGAGTGGCTTTATTGCCAGCTCGGCGCGCCAGCTTGGCCTCAGCGCGCCTATCAATGAACTGTATTATCGGCGAATTACGGGCGATACACCTTCACATTGTTAAAGCCGTTTTCGTGCAGAATCAATGCCTGTAGTTGGCTCATCACCCCTTTGGCACAATACAGGTAGTACTCTTTGCTCTGATCTAAGTCGCCAAACTGAGTCGCTAAACGGTAAAACGGCAAGTGTTTGACCTTTACCCCGTCAATCTCTAACGGCTGAGCATCTTCCTCTTCGGGTGAGCGAATATCCAGCACCACCGCATCCGTTGGCAATTGTGATACCGACTCGGCTTCCTTGACCTCTTCTTTAGCTTGAGTATCGATATCACGAATATCCATCACTCGGGCATTATCAACTACAGTTTCGAGAACCTCGAAATCAAACTGCTGCTCTTGCTGCTCAATTACTTCTAACTTGGCTTTCACCGTTGGTTTGCGCGAAATCACACCACAGTACTCGGGCATGGCCTCGGCCATCTCGGAGGTGCCAATGGCGCGAGCAATATCAATAATATCTTGCTTATCATGTTGGATAAGTGGGCGAATGATCAGCGTATCGGTCACTCGGTCAATGACACTTAAGTTTGCCAGAGTTTGGCTTGATACTTGGCCAATACTTTCACCAGTAACCAGGGCTGGAATCCCCAGCTTTTCAGCGATAATGCTACCAGCACGCATCATCATACGCTTGAGCACCACACCCATTTGCGAGTCTTCGATATTTTCTAGAATCTCAGCAACCACCGGCTCAAAGTCGACGGTGATAAACTTAACCTTGTGAGTCGAGCTATATTGTGACCAAAGATAATGGCTTGCTTGCTTCACGCCAATTTCATGGGCCGCGCCGCCAAGATTGAAAAACAAGAAGTGCGTACGCGCCCCTTTGCGGATCATTTGGTAGCTGGCCACCCCAGAATCAAAGCCACCAGACATCAGCGATAACACATCCTCTTGAGTTGGCAACGGAAATCCACCCATGCCTCGGTGCGCTTGGGTGACAATGTAAGCGCGCTGGTCTTTAATTTCGATCTTTACCGTTACCTCAGGCCGCGTAAGCTTAACCCGAGCACCGGGTACATGCTGGTTTAGCCCGCCGCCAACATAGCGTTCAACATCGCTCGAGGAAAAGTCATGCTTACCTTGACGCTTACAGCGCACACAAAAGGTTTTACCGGCAATTTCATCGCCAAGAAGTTGCTGTGCCTGCTGGTAAATTTCATCAATGGTGGTGAATTCAATTTCTTTTACTTCATTAAATTGCACGATACCAGGAATACGCCCGAGGCTGTCAGCCATTTTCCGGCGCACTGAGTCATCGGTTAATGCCGATTCAACCGTGAGATTATCCCAGTTGTTGCGCACCTTTACCTGCTCATCAATGCGTCGCATCATGATCTTAATGTTGTTCTCTAACACCTTAGTAAAGCGTTTACGAACGGACTTACTTTTTATCGCAATTTCGGGATGCAATTTAACAATAAACTTGATCATGACTTAACTCACAGCACACAGATAAAGCCACACTTCTGAATGAGAAAGTGGCGGAAGATTCACCAAAGCGCGCGATTATAGCAAAAACCGCTCGCCTTCGGAAATAATAGCTTAACTATGCGTGGAGGGTGACGTTTGTAGTTGCGCTTGGCGCTGCTGGTAGTGTTGCTTTAACAACCCCAAAGGCTCACGCCCAGCTGCGGTAGTAAAAGCCATAAACAAGGTGATTATTTTCAACAAGCCTTGATAGATATCGCCACGATTCAGCTCGCCGCTTTGGCGACGCGCTTTGATGTAAGGAGTCCAGAAGCTGACTGTCAGCTTTAACATATGAGTTAACTCTGCCGCTTGCTCTTCATCGACGTTGAGAATACCGTTGTCACCTAACGCCAAGACAATATCGGTTACCTGATCAAACAAGCGTTGTTGGAAAGCAATATAATCAGCTTTAAGCTCGGCATCGCGAGACAAAATGTCGGTCATGTTGTCGTAGAAAAAGTGAAATTTCCACATGAGCTCAAACAAGGCATCGAAATAATGGCTAAGTTGCGCCATCACCGGCTCATCGTGATTAATCGGCTTAAACTGAGTATCTAAGTGCTGACGGTACAACTTAAAGATATGGCGAATGATGTCTTCTTTGTTTTTAAAGTGGTAATACAAATTTCCAGGGCTGATTTGCAGATGGGCTGCGATATGATTTGTTGTGATAGCGCGCTCACCATGGCTATTGAAGAGCTCAATGCTGGCTTGAATTATGCGGTCCTTGGTACTCATTATTACTTCCCCACCCTGATTGCAGGTGAGCAGTATAAACATCTTAGTCACAGTTAACAATTTATCACATGGCTGAGAGTTGAGTTTGCACTGGCAACTCACATAAAGACTGCTAAAATGCGGCCATTGCATTACATAAAAACAGAGAATCATATGCAGGTAACGGCTATTTACCCAGGGACCTTTGATCCCCTTACTAATGGTCACTTAGACCTTATTGAGCGCGCCGCTAAAATGTTCGATCACGTCATTGTTGCGGTGGCTCATAACCCGAATAAAAAGCCTTGCTTTAGCCTTGAAGAAAGAGTGGAGTTAGCAAAGCAAATTGTCGCCGACCTTGGCAATGTCACAGTCATTGGCTTTAGCGGCCTACTTGCTGATTTAGCTAAAAATCATAAAGCGAATGTATTAGTACGAGGCATTCGTGCGGTCTCCGACTTTGAGTATGAATTCCAACTGGCCAATATGAATCGCCGCTTGAACCCCGACTTAGAAAGCGTATTTTTGACTCCCGCAGAGGAGAATTCATTTATCTCATCGACCTTAGTAAAAGAGGTTGCCTTACATGGTGGTGATGTTTCTGAGTTTGTTGTGCCGCAAGTCGCCGCCGCTCTGAAAGAAAAGCTCGGCTAAATATAGCGGTGGTAACGTTACCCGTTATCACCTACTTTCTTTGGTGCCAGAGAGGCCTTTAAAAACCGCCCTATTCGACATAGACCTAAGAAGTCTTTGTTGATAATTAGAACCAAGATCATCATAAGATCCATAGAATTTATACCAAAGCTATATACACTCCAGAGCCACCAAGGTTCCAACTTTTCATTGAAGTACATCACGTCTAGGTACATAAATAAAAATAGCGATGAATTAACCGATAACCCTGTTACACAGTAGTAAAACGCAACAATAGAGCGCCTACTTTTATGTAGGATACTGAGAACTATAATTGTAACTAGATCAGCTGCTATCCAGTATAGATAAGCTGAAACATATCTTTCGACAAAAGTTGTGCTCAAATAGGAAAGGTTAATAATAACGCAGATCCAGAGAGGGGAATTCTTTCGACGCTCGTGATCTGAATAACTAACAAGGTTAAACAGAAGGGCCATCATAAACCCCCAGTTTATAAAAATCGTTAGTAACTCTCCGAGACTTATTGACTCAACAAAGCTTACTGATTCAACAAACACTTATGAAAAAACCAGCTTGATGAGCTATTTCTTATCCATCCTTTGACTGAGTTGTAAATTCTAATTATTCCGACGATATCCCTATCGACAATTAACGCGACGATCATTATCAAATCGCAGAGATTTATACCCACAGAGTAAAACGTCCAAAACCACCATGGAGAAGTGTTTCCCTTAACATACAAATCAATATGAATTAATAAACACAGAAGAGCATTAAATGATAGGCCAGAAATTGCATAAACTACTCCTGGGGAAGGAGTTCGATTACCCTTAGGTAAAAAACAAAGAACCATGATAGCCAGTGTCACAAGGTCAAAGTAAAACCACCTTAAATACACCTCTGAACCAGAGAAGAAGTCAAAGAAATGATCGCTTATTAGGTACGACAAGGCCATGATGCCTGACACCCAAAGCAATTTAAAATCTTTTTTTGCTTTAAATGTAACTAGCATCGCATTGAAAAAAAATGCCATAAGGAAGCCCCATACGACAAAGGCTCCCATAAATATGCCTAGGCTTTTTTCAAAATACATCCGCCATCTCGATAAAGTCCTAATTCTCGTTCTTTTTGCCACCGTCAGCAATAATAGTTCCACCGCCGCGCTGGATTTCAGCTTGGCTAGCAGCGACAGCATCACTTGATAAACTTACTGTATCAGATTGTAACGTCTGGGTGCTAGTAGTTTGTGCGGTAGGCTGTTGTGTTTGTTGTTGTAACTTAGTGTAAGCCTGTGTTTGTAGTTGAGCATTAGCATTAACTTGCATGATGTTAACCCCTTTAAAATTTTGTTAATTATTTGCTAAGCAAACCTAACTTAACATGCTTTGGGTACACACGTCACACTTCAAAGGCAATTTCTTAGCAACTCACTTTAAGCTTATGCACCACGCGTGCCAATATTTTTTGACACGCTCAGAAGCCCCAACTAAGCAACGTTTTTACATGGTATATCACCCACAGAGTGTTGCTGGTGTAGGTAGAAATCCATAGCAACTTCGTCACAGTTATCTTTACGCAGACAAAGCTCACAGTCTTTCATCACCTTTTCAGGAAGGCTTTCTTTGCTGCTGTCTGCAAACCCAAGTTTAGCAAAGAAATCCGGTACACGCGTAAGTACAATCACTCTTTTAAGCGCCAATTTTTTGGCTTTCACTAACAGGTGATGAACCAATAAACGCCCCTGCCCTTTTACTCCGGTATCGGGGTTAACCCCTAATGAGCGTATCTCCGCTAAGCCAGTATCATAAATATACAAAGACGCACAGCCTGTTACCTGGCCATTCACTTCGGTCACGGCAAACTCATTAATGGAATGCACCATATCGCTTTTAGCACGGGGTAAGTTCTCTCCTACCTTGGCCCAATATTGCACCAGCTCACTGATAGCTTCAACATCATGCAGATTGGCATCACGTACTTTAATTGTACTTTGCTGTTTAGCTTGCTTAATGGCAAATTCCACTTGCTTTGGCGACGTTCCACCTAGAGCCTTACGTGCCGCCAAACAGGCATCGAGTGCCAACATAGGATAAACATCTTCAGCAATAACATCGCACACCGATTGAAATTCGGACAAACTCAACTGCTCAAGGCTTTTTCCTTCTGAAATTGCAAGCTGCACCAGTTGCCCAACAATATGATGTCCTTCACGAAACGGGATCCCTTTTGCCACCAAATAATCAGCAAGCTCGGTGGCATTCGCATGCCCACCTTGAGCGGCGGCTTTAGTCTTATCACTATTGACCTTAATGCCGTTTACGCATGCTTGCGCCATATGTAAACATGCCAGCCAAGTCGGCAGCGCATCGAAAAGCCCCTCTTTATCTTCTTGCATGTCTTTGTTGTAGGCTAAAGGCAGCGACTTTAACGTCATCATCATCGCACTCATAGCACCAAAGACACGCCCTGTTTTGCCGCGAATCAGCTCTAAAGCATCGGGGTTTTTCTTCTGCGGCATCAACGATGAGCCAGAGGTAACGTTATCCGCCAACTCAATAAAACCGGCTTCGCCAGAGTTATAGAAAATTAAATCTTCCGCAAAACGTGACAAGTGCAACATCGAAATGGATGCCGCGCTCAGCAGCTCGACCACAAAATCTCTATCAGAGACCGCATCCAAGCTATTACGAGTCGGCGCTGCAAAACCAAGATCTTGCGCCAAATGCTCGCGGTCAATGGCATAGGCAGTGCCCGCCAGCGCACCACTTCCTAGTGGACATTGATCCATACGCTGAACCGCATCATTAAGGCGACTACTATCGCGCTCTAGCATTTCCACATAGGCCATGCACCAGTGGCTAAAAAGTACTGGCTGAGCGCGCTGTAAATGAGTGTAACCAGGCAGTACGGTGCCCAGCTCTCGCTCGGCTAAGGCGATCAGTGCATTCTTGGTATCACTGATGGCTTCACTCACTGTCGCCGCCGTTTTTTTGCACCACAAACGAAAGTCGGTAGCGACTTGGTCATTACGGCTGCGGCCAGTGTGTAGCTTCTTCGCGAGGTCACCCACTTTGTCAATCAGCGCAGCTTCAACAAAAGAGTGAATATCCTCTTCACCGCTGATAGCCACACTTTCGGGCTGCGCTTGCACTTGCTCCAACAACTCATACAGCGCCGCAACTAAACGTCGGTGTTCATCATCGTTGAGTACCGCCACACGATTTAGCGCGCCGGCCCACGCCACTGAACCAATAATGTCTTGCTCCGCCATGACATAGTCAAATGGTAATGAATCATTAAACTGTTTAAATGCTTCATCCGGTCCAGATGAAAAGCGCCCGCCCCATAATGCCATTGTTGCTCTCCTCGTTACTTCTTCAGTGCTGCAATTCTGCTTGAAAGTGAAAATAGCCGTATAAAGCCCTCTGCGTGAGATTGGTCATACACATCATCCTCGCCGAAAGTGGCAAAGTCTTCGCTGTATAAACTGTTTTCTGACTGCTTTTGCACGGCGATTGCCTGACCTTTGTATAGTTTCACCACCACTTCACCATTGGCATGCTCGGCAAATGCATTGGCCGCCCCCAGGATCGAATCTTTTAAAGGCGTAAACCAACGGCCGTCATAGACCAAGTGCGCAAACTCTAGGGCAAAAGTGTCTTTCCATTTACGGCTCGCTTTATCCAGCACAAGTTCGTCAATAGCCTGCAAAGCGGCCATCATCACCGTGCCACCAGGTGTTTCATAACAGCCGCGAGATTTCATACCCACCAAACGGTTCTCAACAATATCGACACGGCCAACCCCGTGCACAGCAGCAATGTCATTAAGCTTCACTAAGCATTGATAGGGGCTCAGCGCTTCTCCATTTACGGCAACCACTTCACCACGTTGAATGGTTAGCGTCACTAACTCAGCTTCATTTGGCGCTTGCTCAGGCGATTGCGTCATAGTCCATACTTGCTCGCTGGGCTGACACCAAGGATCTTCAAGCTCCCCACCCTCATGGGAGATGTGCCATGCATTGGCATCACGACTATAAATTTTCGTTGCCGATGCAGCGCAGGGAATATCTCGCTGCGCTAGGTAATCCAGTAACGACTCCCGGCTTGATAGGTGCCACTCTCGCCACGGTGCAATCACTTTTAAATCCGGTGCCAACGCCGCAAAACAGGACTCGAAGCGTACTTGGTCATTACCTTTGCCGGTGCAACCATGAGAAAGGGCATCGGCACCCACTTTGCGGGCTATTTCAACCTGTGCTTTGGCAATAATAGGACGTGCCATTGACGTTCCTAGCAGATAGGTGCCTTCATATATACACCCGGTTTTGAGCGTCGGGTAAATATATTCAGCCACCATCTGCTCTTTTAAATCCACTACGTAACATTCAGATGCCCCCGAGGCGATGGCTTTTTCCTCGACCCCTTCGAGCTCTTCAGCGCCTTGGCCAACATCGGCGACAAAGGCAACCACTTCACAGTCATAGTTTTCTTTTAGCCATGGCACGATGGCTGATGTATCTAGTCCGCCGGAATAGGCCAGTACGACTTTTTTAATTGCGCTCATTTCGGATCCTTAGCAAAAATTTGGGTTCAAAAGGGTTAACAGCAAGGCGTTTTGCGCATACATACGATTTTGTGCCTGCTGAATAATTTTGGCCTGCGGCGAGTCCATCACTTCAGAGGTGATTTCAAACTCACGGTGCGCTGGCTGACAGTGCAAAATAGTTTGCGCGCCGGTCATATCCACCAGCTGTTTATTGAGCTGATAAGGCAGGTATTTATCTTTGACCTGCTGGAGCGGGGTGTCATCCCCCATCGACACCCAGGTATCGGCATAAAGCGCATTAGCTCCTACAGCGGCCTCGACTCTATCACTCACTAATACTGACGCGCCTTTGCTCGCGGCAATTTGCTCTGCTTGCTTAACAATCTGTGCATCTGGACCGCTGCCTTTAGGGCATACAGCCACGAAGTCAGTCCCGAGGGTGGCGGCCAACAACATTAATGAGTGGGTGACGTTATTGCCCTCGCCGAGATAAGCCAGCTTTAGCTCGCTAACCTCACCGTGCACCTCTTGCAAGGTTAAAAAGTCCGCCAGTGCTTGGCAGGGGTGGTATAGGTCGCACAAAGAATTCACCACCGGTTTAGATGAAAACTGTGCCAGCTCTTGCACTGTGTTATGGTGATTAACCCGCGCCACGATGGCATCGGCCCAGGTGCTGATATTCAAAGCAAAGTCCTTTACCGACTCGCGGTTGCCCATGGCGCCATTTTGCTGATCTAAGTAGACCGCATGGCCGCCAAGTTTATTGATGCCTATATCGAAGCTTAGGCGAGTTCTGAGGCTTTGCTTTTCAAATAAGGTAACCACCGATTTGCCCGCTAAAGCTTGGGCATAATCATTGGGTTGCGCTTTCATTTTTTGCGCTAGGGTGAGTAGCGCGAGTACAGCTTTGTCGTCCAGCTCGAGGCCGGTAATAAAATCATGTTTCATGGTCTGTGCTTACATTGTAATTTGCGTGCCAACATGCTCACCATTGAGCAATGCAACTAAGTTCTCTGGCTTTTGCCAGCTCGAAATGTAAACACCCCGTCGTAAATGCTGGGCAGCAAGAAGGCTGGTCTTTACTTTGACCTCCATCCCACCCGAGATAACTCCTTGGGCTATCAATTCATCTATTTGCTCAGCACTTAATTGGTGTAACGGCTGAGCGGATTTATCCAATACGGCCTCAACGTCGGTCATAAAAATCAATTCACCATCAAGTTGTTTGGCAATTGCCGCTGCGGCCTCATCAGCGTTCACGTTGAACCATTGTCCTTGCTCATCAAAACCAACTGAGCTCACTACGGGCAGCTTTCCTACTTCTAGCAAGGCTGGAATAGCCGAGCGAGCACCCTGACTACACTCACCCACCCGACCCAGTGCCTTGAGTTTTTGCTGCGCATTGACCCCGGCTTCGTATAAACTCAGCCCTGCAGGCTCAAGGCCATTGGCTATCGCTGCTCCCATCAATTGTTTGTTGGCACACCCAGCTAGGGCACCAACGATATAGGGCATTTGCTCGGCAGGACTGATGCGTAGACCTTGGTGCTTCGCCGTGGCAAAGCCCGCATCGTGCAGCCAGCGGTCAACCAGTGAGCCACCGCCGTGAACCACAACAAAACGGGTATCGGTCATGGTCGCCAAGGTTGCGAACAACGCTTGCACTGACTGCGGGCTGTTTAACAGGGCACCGCCCAATTTGATCACCCAAGTGGTGTTGCTACTCGTCATTATTTTCCTCTTTATACCAAACCAATCGTTGGGTCTAATCCAGCGTTAATGTTCATACATTGCAGCGCTTGACCTGATGCGCCTTTTAGTAAGTTATCGATGGCAACACTGATAATCAGTTGCTGCTGTTGCAAATGCCAGCCAATATCAACATAAGGGGTTTGCGCGACGCCTTTAATTGATGCCAAACCACCAGCACCGAGCAGGCGAATCAAAGGTTCATCGGCAAGGCATTGATAAGCATCGGTGATGTCGTTAAGCGTGGTCCCTGCATTTACTTGCGCGTATATGGTTGCCAAGATACCGCGATTAAAGTTTCCTAAATGCGGGGTAAATAGCACTGGATGCCCTAATGCTTGTTCAATTTCAGGGGTATGGCGGTGATTAAACACGCCATAAGGGGCCAGTGATACCTCGCAAAAGTGCGTGTTCATATTGGCTTTGCGCCCCGCCCCAGTCACCCCGGATACGGCATTTATGATCACTTTTTGCTGTGGCGCTAATAACCCTGCTTGTTGAAGCGGTTTAAGCGCGTTTAGGCTGGCTGTTGGGTAACAGCCAGCCACAGCAACCAGTTGTGCATCCATGATGGCGCTGTTTTGCCACTCAGCTAGCCCATACACTGCTTGGCGCAATAGGTCAGGATGGGGATGTTCAAAGCCATAGTACTGGGTATAAAATTCGGCATCGGTAAGACGAAACCCGCCAGAGAGGTCAAAAACTTTAATATCCTGCTCGAGAAATTGCGGCGCCAATTCAACACTTACTTTATGCTCGGTACACAGGCACACGGCGTGCGCATGCTGACCAATATCAGCAATAGCATCGGCTGTTAGGCCCTGTAGTGGCATGTCTAATAACCCACGGTGCTGAGGATAAAGATCGCTGAGTTTTTTATCGCGATCATGACTCCCGGCAGAGACATAGCAGCCCTGCAAGACAAAATGAGGATGCTTGGCAACTAATTGCGCCAACTCAGCGCCGCTATAACCACTTGCGCCAATAATTACGATGTTCATGAAGATGCTCTTTTTTGGTTTAATCACGGGCGAGATGCCCAACGCAACACACTCTCACACTAGGATTTCCTAGGTGAGCGGCTTATCGTCGTCGCGCCGTACAAAGGGGGTGATGAACCATTATAACCAAACCAATACTTATGCTTAAAAAGTGAATTGATATTCACTATAAAGACATTTATATTAATATGCAACAATCGCGAATAATTATTTGGAAATGTATGGCTCTTCCCGACTTTTTGCACCTTTACCGGGAGTTAATCGCTACCCCATCGATCAGTTCACTGGATCCGAAATTAAGCCAAAGCAACCGCGCCGTTATTGAACACTTGGCATCTTGGTGCGAGGAGCTAGGCTTTGCGTGTGAAATAAAACCACTCAGTAGTGATGCCAATAAGTTTAACTTGATAGCGAAGCGTGGCCATGGCAGTGGCGGATTGATGTTGGCAGGGCATACCGATACCGTTCCTTTTGATCAAGGCCGTTGGAGTATGGACCCCTTCACTTTGAGCGAGCGAGACAATAAGCTCTTTGGTCTTGGCAGCATCGATATGAAAGGGTTCTTTGCTTTTGTGCTCAATGCCATCGCTGAGTTGGATGCGAGTAAGCAACAACAACCGCTGCTTATTCTCGCCACCGCCGATGAAGAAACCACTATGGCTGGTGCCCAAGAAGTGGCAAAGTATCCAGACTTAAAACCGGCTCGCTGCGTTATTGGCGAGCCTACCGACATGACCCCTGTATTTACTCACAAAGGGCATATGACATCAGCGGTTCGTATCATTGGCAAAAGCGGGCACAGCTCTGATCCTGAGCGCGGCATCAATGCCATTGAAGTGATGCACTTGGTGATTCAAAAATTATTGGTTCTAAAAGAGGATCTTAAGAATAAATATTCAATTGAACATTTTGCCATTCCCTACCCGACATTGAACCTTGGTCACATACATGGCGGTGATAACGCTAACCGCATTTGCGGATGTTGTGAATTACAGTTAGATATGCGCCCGTTACCAGGATTGAGTATTGTCGAACTGCAAGCCATGTTATTAGCGGCAACTCAGGACATCACTGCTCGCTACCCTGGCTGCGTTGAAGTCATTGATATGCACGACCCGATCCCTGCCTTTGCAGGGACCACTGATAGCGCGCTAGTGCAGCTGGCGCAAAAGATTTCGCAACAGCCAGCAATAGCGGTGAACTACTGCACTGAAGCCCCCTTTATTCAGCAATTGGGCTGTGAAACCATAGTCATGGGCCCAGGCTCCATTAACCAAGCACATCAGCCCGATGAATTCTTGGCCATGGACCGTATTGATCCATCACAACGTATTATCAAAGAACTTATTCAACAAAGTTGTTGGTAATACAGACTTTATGACGCACGGATAGCGAACACAAAAAAGCCCCTCATGGGGGGGCTTTAAACTAATCAACAAGATTCAAAGATACAATGTTACTGTAAGCCTAAACGCTTAAGTTCACGCTCAACCATCTTGCTTGAAAGTGGCACATAACCATCTTTCTCAACAATTTTTTGACCTGTTTGTGATAGCACCATTTTTACAAACTCAGCATCGATAGGAGATAGTGGCTTATTAGGGTGCTTATTCACGTAGACGTAAAGGAAACGTGATAGTGGATATTTGCCCGTTGCAACGTTATCAAGTGTTGCATCAACAAACTTATCGCCTTTTTTCGCCAGCGGCACCGTACGTACACCTGAGGTCTTGTAACCGATACCTGAGTAACCAATCGCATTCACAGAAGAAGAGATTGACTGTACTACCGATGCAGAGCCAGGCTGCTCATTTACGTTATTACGGAAGTCACCTTTACATAGGGCTTTCTTCTTGAAGTAACCATAAGTACCAGATACTGAGTTACGACCATATAATTGAATATCTTTTGCCGCCCAATCACCCGTTAGGCCAACATCGCCCCAACGGTTAATCTGTTCGCTGGCGCCACATTTACGCGTTGAAGAGAAAATGGCGTCAACTTGGTCAATGCGCAAGCCTTCAATGGGGTTGTCTTTATGCACGAATACCGCCAAGGCATCAATCGCTACGCGAATTTCTGTCGGCTTATAGCCATGACGCTTTTCAAACGCTTCGATTTCCTTTGACTTCATCTTACGGCTCATAGGGCCGAAGTTTGCCGTTCCTTCAGTGAGCGCCGGTGGTGCCGTTGATGAACCTGCTGCTTGGATTTGAATATTGACGTTAGGATAAATACGCTTATATTCTTCAGCCCAGAAGGTCATCATGTTTGCTAGCGTATCGGAACCAACCGATGAAAAGTTACCAGAGATGCCGCTCGTTTTTTCGTACTCTGGAATTGCTTTATCTAGAGCAACTGCCTGACCTGCTGTCAGGGCACTTACAGCAACCCCCATTGCAGCAACTAAGTTTTTAAATTTCATTGGGTTCTCCAATTTGTTCTTCCCGTGTTTCAACTGCTGTCATTGTGCAGTGACAAGATGACAGTTAAATTACTTGAGTATTACAGTTTTATGACTTTGCTAATTTTGTACGTGTTCTTGTGTTAGTACTAACCAACTTGGTTCAAAGGCGAACCAAAAACATGAGCCTTTACCGACGACACTGTCAATATGCAGGTGTGAGTCATGACGCGACAACACATGTTTGGTAATAGCCAAGCCGAGGCCAGAGCCCCCCGTTTTCCGGCTTCGCGCTTTATCCACTCGATAAAAGCGCTCGGTTAAACGGTTGATATGTTCAGGTGCGATGCCCTCACCATTATCGGTCACGCTAAACACCGCTTGACCGTCTTGGCGATACCAACGCACCGTAATCTCTCCCTCATCGGGGGTGTAATGCACGGCATTAAATACCAGGTTTGAAAACGCGCTGCGCAGCTCATCAGCAGCGCCAACGATATCTAAACTGGTATCGACATCAAAATACAGGCGGTGGCCTTTATCTTGATTCAACGATGTCGCTTCTGTTTCGATAACTTCCAACATTTTCGGCACATTGACTGGTTTATCGTTGTCGTGTTTGCGTGCTCCTTCAATTCGCGACAGCGACAACAACTGATTGACCAAGCTATCCATTCGCTGACACTGCTCAATCATCGTGCCATGGGCTTTATCCCACATCGCTGGTGGTGGTAAGTTGTCGCCATCAAGCATCTCTAAGTAGCCGGTAACCACAGTTAAAGGTGTACGCAGCTCATGTGATACGTTGGCCACAAAGTCTTTACGCATCTGCTCCAATTGCTTAAGGCGAGTAATATCACGGACCACCATCATGATCTGTGATTGTGCGTAGGGCATCACCCGAAATTCCAACACTTGTTCACCGGTGTGGGTTAAATCAAGCTCAAGGGCATCGTTGAATTGGTGCTGCTGCATATAGCGGCTAAATTTGGGGTGTCGAATAAGGTTATCTATACGCTGACCGTGATCAGTGGGCCACTGCAAGCCCAATAACCGCAGCGCTAATTGGTTACACCAGACAATACTGAAGTCCTGTTGCAGCACAATCACAGCATCAGGCACGGCTTCGGCCCCCTCGCGGAAACGACGGATCAAGTCAGCCAGCTCATTGCGCTTTTTACGGTTGCGTTGTTGGAGCTGGTAAATTCCCTCGAAAACCTGCTCCCAAGCCCCTTCTCCCTCGGGCGGATTAAAGCTACGTTGGTTAATAAGCCAATCACTAAGGCGGTAAAGCTGGCGATAATGCCACAGCAACAATGTGATAGCGCCCAAAAATAGAAGCAAAAAAGGCGCGCCTACTAGCACGCCTATCAACAATAAAGGCAGGAAAAAGATAACTAAACGCTTGGTAAGTGTGCGTTTATTAACCACTCGGTACATAGATTCGCTCTACTTAAAACAATGTGTCATCGGCTTGATGCCGATGCAATGAGCAATAAAGATAGTTATACCTTGCTAGAAAAACGATAACCAGCACCACGCACAGTTTGTACTAAGCGGTCATGTCCCATGGGAGCAATTGCTTTACGCAGGCGACGAATATGCACATCAACGGTGCGATCCTCAACGTAAACATTGGTTCCCCATACATGATCCAGTAGCTGCTCACGACTATATACTCGCTCAGGATGGGTCATAAAAAAGTGTAGCAAGCGAAATTCGGTAGGTCCCATATCCAACTCGCTGCCATCGGATGTCACACGATGAGAAATAGGATCTAAACGCAAGCCGTGTACTTCGATAGCCTCTTCAAGTGATGTCGGCGCCACACGGCGAATAACGGCTTTAATGCGTGCCATTAATTCTTTCGGAGAGAATGGCTTAGTCACATAATCGTCAGCTCCCACTTCAAGGCCTTTCACCTTGTCTTCTTCTTCACCTCGGGCGGTGAGCATAATAATGGGAATTGCGCGGGTATGATCGTTTTGTTTAAATTTCTTCGCAATCTGAATACCGCTGCCTCCGGGCAACATCCAATCCAGTAATACCATATCTGGGTAGGGCTCTACCATGGCTGCTATGGCAGAGTCGTAATCCTCAGCTTCAATGGCTTGAAAACCATTCTGTTCTAAAACAAACACCAGCATTTCGCGGATGGGCGCTTCATCATCGACCACAAGAACTTTACGTGACATTCCGTTTATCTCTTTCGCTTTATTGAACTGAATTTACTGATGTCATTATTATGACTTTTTGTGACAATTTTATGAAAGCGTACACCTTCAATGGAAATGCTGCAAAATTAAACTTGGGATCAAGACGTTAGGGGCCTTAAGAGCAAGGATCATCGTCTTACCAACTGGGCCTTTACAAGATCAGATTTATACCAAGTTGGCTATCAGTGGATCAGAGTTTTACCCATTGATCTGCCCTGAGATCACACTCTTACCAAGTGACGTTCTTTATGTGTATAAATATCGCTCAAACCTTGTTTGAATATCAACCACATATAGTTTCATTGCCTGAGCAGCGCGTAAGAACGTGATCCCATAATCAGTGCTGTTGATAAAAATCTGATCCCACTATGATCCACTCAGTAAAATAGTGATCCATAAAAAAGCCCCGCTTATGCGAGGCTCATTAAAGTGGTGAACGCGACTATTTTATTTTTGCATCCAGTTCGCCGTTTAAATAACGAAGGTGCATATCATCTAACGAGATAGGCTTAATCTTGTCGGCCTGGCCTGCTGTGCCAAAAGCTTGATAGCGATCAACACAAATTTCCGTCATCGCTTTCGTTGCCTCTGCTAGGTATTTACGCGGATCAAAGTTAGCGGTGTTGTGCGCGAGGTGGCGACGAATAGCCCCTGTTGCAGCTAAACGTAAGTCGGTATCGATATTCACCTTACGTACACCATGCTTGATACCTTCGACAATCTGCTCAACAGGCACACCATAGGTCTCTGGGATCTCACCACCGTACTCATTGATAATCGCTAACCACTCTTGTGGTACGGATGATGAACCATGCATAACCAAGTGAGTGTTAGGGATACGGGCGTGAATTTCCTTGATACGATCGATAGCAAGAATGTCCCCTGTTGGTGGGCGGGTGAACTTATAAGCACCATGTGACGTGCCACAAGCAATAGCCAAGGCATCGACATTGGTTTTAGCAACGAAATCCGCCGCTTCTTCTGGGTCAGTAAGCAGTTGATCTTGTGTCAGCTTACCTTCGGCGCCGATACCGTCTTCCTCACCTGCTTCACCGGTCTCTAGAGAGCCAAGTACGCCCAGCTCACCTTCTACCGATACACCACCAGCATGAGCCATTTCGACGGTACGACGAGTTACATCAACATTGTACTCATAAGATGAAGGCGTTTTACCATCTTCAAGTAATGAGCCGTCCATCATGACCGATGAAAAGCCAAGCTGGATAGAACGCTGGCACACGCCAGGAGACGTACCATGATCTTGGTGCATAACCACTGGGATATGAGGCCACTCCTCTACCGCAGCAAGGATCATATGGCGAATGAATGGGGCACCTGCATATTTACGTGCACCAGCTGAGCCTTGCACAATCACTGGGCTGTTTGTTTTATCAGCCGCTTCCATGATGGCACGCATTTGCTCTTGGTTATTAACGTTAAAGGCTGGCACGCCATAACCATTTTCTGCTGCATGGTCGAGTAGTTGACGCATACTGATCAAAGCCATTTCGCTTATCTCCAATTTTTGATAGCACCGAGACTATCTGGTTTTTGAACGGGATGAAGCTTGGTTTCCCAAGCGAGGGCTTAATGCCCAAAACACAAGGCCGGCAAAGTGAGAGAGGCCGGCCTGGTGATTATTCGTTATTTTGCTCGCTCTTCAAGCATAGCAACTGCGGGTAGTTTTTTCCCTTCAAGGAACTCCAAGAAGGCTCCACCACCTGTGGATATATAAGAAATTTTATCCGCGACATTGTATTTATCGATGGCCGCCAAGGTGTCACCACCGCCAGCAATAGAAAACGCTGATGATTCGGCTATGGCTTTGGCAATGCTTTGAGTGCCATTCCCAAACTGATCAAATTCAAACACGCCCACTGGACCATTCCATACAATGGTGCCCGCTTGCGCAATAATATCGCCAAGCTGTTTAGCGGTATCGGGGCCAATGTCAAAAATCATGTCTTCTTCGGTGACATCGGCAACCTCTTTGAGTTGCGCGACCGCAGACTCTGAAAATTCATTGCCGACAACCACATCCACAGGCACCGGAATATCACCGCCATTACTGCGAGCGGTCTCTGTGAGTTTTTGAGCCTCGCTAATAAGGTCTTGTTCGTACAAAGACTTACCTACCGGATGACCAGCTGCAGCAATAAAGGTATTGGCAATACCGCCCCCTGTCACTAATTGGTCAACGACGTTTGACAGTGAGTCTAACACGGTTAACTTGGTCGATACCTTCGAGCCACCTACAATCGCAACTAACGGACGCTTCGGGTTATCTAGTGCTTTACCGAGTGCCTCCAGTTCAGCCGCAAGTAAGGGGCCTGCACAGGCGATTGGGGCGTGAAGACCTACGCCGTGGGTTGAAGCTTGTGCTCGGTGTGCGGTACCAAAGGCATCCATCACATATACGTCACACAACGCTGCAAGTTGTTTTGCGAGGGTCTCATCATTGGCCTTTTCGCCTTGATTGAAGCGCACATTTTCAAATACAACCACTTCGTTGTCGCCAATCTCTACGCCATCAAGGTAATCAGTGGCAAGACGGACATTTTGTGACAAGGCGTCGTTAAGATAGTCAACTACAGGAGCCAGTGAATAAGCCTGGTCATATTCTCCCTCGGTAGGACGGCCAAGGTGAGACATAATCATCACTTTAGCGCCTTTTTCAAGGGCGAGCTTAATGCTTGGTAGCGCCGCACGCAAACGCGCATCTGAGCTTACTTTACCGTCTTTGATTGGCACATTGAGGTCTTCACGGATCAGTACCCGCTTCCCGGCTAAATCTAAATCCGCCATCTTAATGACCGACATTCTCTTCTCCTTAGTTATACGTTTTATTCATTTGCGTTTATTGGCGCATCCAGGCTGCACTGGTATCTAACATACGATGGGCAAACCCCCACTCGTTGTCACACCATACCAATAACTTTATCAACCGTTTATGACTAACCCGTGTCTGTGTACCGTCTATGATACAAGAATGGGGATCATGGTTAAAATCAACAGATACCAATGGCTCCTCGGTATAATCCAAAATACCTGCCAAGCGCCCATGTACAGCCTTAGCAATCGCTTGGTTAACATCATCTAGAGAAACATCAGTATTTACGGTGACACTCAAATCCATCGCCGTCACATTGATGGTTGGAACACGTACGGCTATCGCTTCAAAACGGCCATGAAATTTGGGTAAAATACGTTCAATGCCACGCGCTAGCTTAGTATCCACTGGAATAATAGACTGGCTAGCCGCCCGGGTACGTCGTAAATCATCGTGATACGCATCGATCACTTGTTGGTCGTGCATAGACGCGTGAATAGTGGTGATAGCGCCTGACTCAATGCCAAAAGCATCATCCAATACTTGAATCACTGGAACAATACAGTTTGTTGTGCACGAGCCATTGGAAACAATGTGTTGCTCACTGTGAAGCACATCATCGTTGATGCCATAAATAATCGTTGCATCAACGTCAGCATCTGCGGGTTGAGAAAATAATACTTTTTTAGCGCCTGCCTGAAGGTGCTTTTGCGCATCCTCACGGGAATGGAAAACCCCGGAACACTCCAAAACGATGTCAACGTCATGTTGGTGCCAAGGCAAAGCGCTCGGGTTTTGCTCGCAGTACAAGGCGATTTCATCACCATCAACGACTAAAGCTTGCTCACGAAGCTCGACAGGAAAGGAAAACCGCCCATGGGCAGTATCATATTTTAGTAGATGGGCTATGCCCTCAGGTTTGGCCAATTCATTGATTGCCACAATCTCGAACTCGTGGCGACGTTCACTCTCATACAAAGCGCGTAAAATGTTACGCCCTATTCGCCCAAAGCCGTTAATCGCAAGCTTTATTGCCATAATTACAGACTACCGCCATCAAAGCAGACACAGGTCTAAGAAGAATGGCGGCTATTGTAATCGACTCACGCTCTGAGTGTAAGGGGTGCGCAAAAATAAAACGCTGACAAAGGGTGTTACGACAGGCCACCAAACAAAGTAAGTAAAGCTATCAGTGCCAAGAAAAATAATACATTGCGTTTTACTAAGCGGATCATGCACTGCGCTTCGATAGTGCAGCCGTAGTGGGCCAGTTCTATCTGTTCAGCAGCCAAGGCTGTTTCGGTAATAACCTGACGATTGCTGACTCTAAAATCAAGCACATGGCGCAACCAACATTGCGTACCTTTGCTAAAGTTGCCAATCACCAAGTAGCCCAAACTGGCAATTCGTGCGGCAGGCCATTCAAGCCAATGACCGACACAAACTAACAATGTATGCTGTTTTGATAGAGGGTGGGATGTCTGCTCACTGTCATCTACACAAGTCCGTACCAAGGCATAAAAAACGGCCCCAGGTGCGCCCAGTACAACAAACCAAAAAATCACCGCACAATAAAAACGAAAATTGACCCACGCTAGAGTTTGCGCAAAGGTTTCACCACCGCTTTCATTTTCAGTACGTTTTTGTCCCATTTGCAACGCATATAAAGTGGCTGCTTCACCATCGTCTCGGGTCAAAGCATTGAGGTAGCCCTTATAATTCGCGCGCATGTGCGCGCAACCAAAACAGATGAGTATGACCAACGTATTGACCGCTAATTGCCACAGAATAAAATCACTCGCGTGCACAAAGGCAGCAATAACTAAGGTTGGCACTAGTAACCACAGCAACAGCCCAATGCCGTTATGCAGCTGTTGCAAACGCGACAACAGGGGCGCACTTTTGCGCTCATACCAGTGCGCATAGGTCGCTATTTGCCAACGCGCTGAGCGAGCGCCTAAGCGTTCAGCTATTAATGCAAATAAGATTGATATCAAAGTCATGGCGACTACTTTGCTCGCTTAAGTTGACTTTAGTTTATCGCAATCTTGGGCAAAAGTAAGGTCAAAAAAATGTTCCCAATCAAAGCCTTCACCGGGGTCTGTTTTTCGCCCGGGAGCAATATCGCTGTGACCCACAATGCGCTGTCTATTCAAATGCGGATAGGTGCGTAATAAGCTTTTTGTTAATTGCGCCAAGGTGAGATACTGCGCTTGGGTGTAGGTGGACTTGTCGGTGCCTTCTAGTTCAATGCCGATGCTAAAGTCATTACACCGCTGGCGCCCTTCGAATTGTGATACTCCAGCATGCCAAGCACGTTGCGTAAATGGCACATATTGGCGTAACGTCCCATCTCGATCGATCAAGCAGTGCGCTGACACACTCACGCCTGCGAGTGAGGAAAAACTCGGATGTGCTTGGCAATCGATCTGCCCTGCGAATAAATCATCAATATAGGGTGTACCGTACTGGCCCTCAGGTAGTGAAATGCAGTGAATCACCAGTAAGGACACTTCACTTTGCGGACGCTCATCATAATGCGAACACGGCAACTGCTGCGCCTGTTTGCATACGCCCAGATCATCTATATCCATGTTTTTCGTTTATTAACTTGATTGTGCCTGCATGTTAAGAGGCTAAGAATCACTGCGCAAGTTGATCTGTGGAGAAAAGTTACACTCGCCAGTGTGATTGACGCTGACCAATTCATCATCGCGGCGCAGCACCGCCAACCGCCGGTGTTTACTGATGGTACGAACAAACTCGAGCTCAAAGCCCATTTTGGTGAGCGCATATACCTTATCTACCTGTTCGCCGGTCAAGTTCGCATAATGTTCGCGAAACGTCCTTTGACCACTGCGGCGTTCGCTATCTGCTTTTTTCGCCTGTGCCATGGTATTAATCCGTTGGGAATCCCTTTCCAATATAGTCGAATTTGCTCATAAAAAAAGCGCCATGCGGTTGCATTGGCGCTTTTTACTTCATTTTAGTGCTCACTCTGCACGCTGCTCGCGCCCTAAAAGAGCCATAGCAGCTTCTTTTACGTTCTTATTTTCATATAAGACTTGGTAAATTTGCTCAGTAATTGGCATCTCGATACCGCTGCGTTTAGCCAGCATATACACTTCTTTGGTGTTACGGTACCCTTCTACGACCTGGCCTATTTGTTGCTGCGCAGAGTCGACATCGAGCCCCTGCCCTAAAGCTAAGCCAAAGCGACGGTTGCGCGATTGATTGTCGGTACAGGTAAGAATCAAATCACCTAAACCTGCCATGCCCATGAAGGTTTCCGATTTGGCACCCAGTGCACAACCCAATCGGCATAACTCCGCAAGCCCACGTGTGATCAACGCGGTTCGAGCATTGGCACCAAAACCAAAGCCATCAGAAATCCCGGCGCCTATCGCAATAACATTTTTCACCGCCCCACCTAATTGGATACCAATGAAATCATTGTTTCGATAAACCCGGAACGAGCGTCCACAGTGCAACAAACCCGATAAGCGTTCACAAAACTCATCACTGGTGGCCGATACGGAAATAGCGGTAGGTAGACCGGCGGCCATTTCTTTAGCAAAGGTTGGCCCCGATAACACCGCTAAATCCATATCTTCGCCAAGATGCTGCTTAGCAACATCTTGAAGGAGACGACCGGTGTTCGGTTCCAAACCTTTCGTTGCCCAGGCAACCTTGGCATTGCTACGTAGCATGGGTGCGATGGTCTGCAATAGATCCGCAAAAGCATGGCTAGGTACGACCACCAAAACGATGTCGCTACTGGCAACAGCTGTTTGCAAATCACTTTGCATCTCTAGGCTATCAGGAAAAGCGATATCACCGAGGTACTGCTGATTTTTTCGCTCATCGGCTAAACGCTGTATATGGTCGCTGTTGCGTCCCCAAAGAGTCACTTTATGACCGTTTCGAGCAAAACAAATAGCAAGGGCGGTGCCATAAGACCCCGCCCCTAAAACCGTTACAGCGCTGGATGCTGAAGTGGTCATGACTTATGCGTCAGCTTGCTCAGCAGCACGTTGCTGCATGTACTGGGCAAATAGCGCATCGAAGTTCACTGGTGCTAGGTTCAGCTGTGGGAAAGTACCACGATTCACCAAGTTTGATACAGCTTCACGCGCATACGGGAACAATACATTCGGGCAGAAAGCGCCAAGCATGTGTGCTGTTTGCACCTCTTCCATTTCACCAATAGCGAAAATACCTGCTTGCTGGATTTCACAAAGGAAAGCCGTCTCTTCACCTAGCGTTGCTGTAACAGTTAACGCTAATACAACTTCAAAAATACCGTTATCAAGTTTGTTTGAGCGAGTATCCAAATCTAACTTTACTTCAGGCTTCCATTCTTTTTGGAAAATTTCAGGTGAGTTAGGTGTCTCGAAAGAGATATCTTTGGTGTAGATACGTTGAATAGAGAATTGCGCCTGTTGTTCTTGTGCTGCGCCTTGATTTTGTTCTTCCATTGTTGTTCCTATCAATATTCTTTTTGCAATAAATTAGCCGCGTGAGGACGCGGCAGCATATATGTTCGCAAGCAATTACGCGTTTAGCAGGGTGTTTAACTCGCCACTGGCTTCTAACGCCATCATATCATCACAGCCACCCACATGATGCTCACCAATGAAAATCTGCGGCACCGTGTGCGCGCCATTTGCGCGGGTGAGCATTTCATCGCGTAGCTCTGGCTGTACACCAATATCAAACTCAGTGTAAGTTACCTCTTTTTTATCCAGCAAGGCTTTCGCACGCTGACAAAAGGGGCAATAGGCTTTAGTGTATAATACAACGTTACTCATAAATGCTTCCTAATAAAGTTATCGGCCTGATACCACAGGCAGACCTGCGCTTTGCCAAGATTGCATTCCACCTGACAAAATAAATACGCTTTCAAAGCCTGCTTTATTCAAGCCATTGGCAATACCTGAAGCCGTCATGCCTGTCGCACATACCAATATAATGGGTTTGCTTTTGTACTTTTCAAGCGCACTAAAGTCACCCTGCTTTGCTTTTTCAGCGCTCAGGTGCACGGCATTAGAGATATGCCCAGCGTTGTAGTCCTTTTGCGCGCGAATATCCGTTACTACGGCATCTTCACGATTCACTAAAAGGGTCAATTGCTGTGGATTAATCTGCTTGATGGCAGAAAACTTACTTTTAAACCACCCCGATATCAACATCGCGACAATCGCTAGCCAAATGATGCTTAAAATAGGATGGTTTCCGATAAATTCTATGTATTGTTCCATACGTCTTACTGTATTGTTCAAACCTTGCGGGCGGCACAAGTATACACACTTGCCTTCGACTTACCAATTGATGAAATATTTTCTACTGCTAAGGCGGATAAAAAACGGTAGGATACATTATAAGAGCGCAGTTCTGTGGTCACAGTGCACATCCATAGAGCTGTATTCTTAATAATTATTATCAAGCAATTCATTTGTCGTGCCGACACTAGCAGGAGATCCAATGACACAGCCAAAGAAACCTCTCGTACTGATGATTCTGGACGGTTGGGGTTACCGTGAAAACAGCGAAAGTAATGCGATTTTAGCCGCCAACACCCCCGTTTTAGATAAGCTTTGGGAACAGCGCCCGCACACTCTGATTTCCGGTTCTGGCATGGATGTTGGTTTGCCTGATGGGCAAATGGGCAACTCTGAAGTAGGCCATGTTAACCTCGGTGCTGGGCGTGTGGTATATCAAGATTTTACCCGCATTACCAAAGCCATCGACGATGGAACATTTGCTGATAATAAAGCGCTTACCACTGCGATAGATAATGCCGTAACAGCGAACAAAGCAGTCCATCTGATGGGGCTGTTAAGCCCAGGTGGCGTCCATAGCCACGAAGAACATATTATTGCCGCTATTGAGCTGGCTGCCGAGCGCGGCGCGGAGCATATTTATGTGCATGTCTTTTTAGATGGTCGTGATACGCCTCCACGCAGCGCTGAAGCATCACTTAAACGCATCGATGAAACCTTCGCTCGCCTCGGTAAAGGTCGTATCGCCAGTGTTGTTGGGCGTTACTTCGCTATGGATCGTGATAATCGCTGGGATCGCATCGAAAGTGCCTATAACTTGATGGTCCTCGGCGAAGCTGACTATCAAGCCGTAGATGCAGTGTCAGCTTTACATGCAGCCTATGAGCGTGATGAGAATGATGAATTTGTAAAAGCAACAACCATTGGCGATAGCCCCGCAACCATCAGTGATGGTGATGCAGTGTTATTTATGAACTTCCGAGCGGATCGAGCGCGGCAGATGAGTCGCGCTTTTGTTGATGCCGAATTTAACGGCTTCAGTAAAAAGAAAGCGCCGCAATTAAGCGGTTTCGTTATGCTGACTGAGTATGCTGCAGACATCAAGGCGCCTGTGGCATTTCCACCAGAGCCACTCAATAATGTGCTGGGTGAGTGGCTTGCCAAACATAACAAAACACAATTACGCATTTCAGAAACAGAAAAGTACGCTCATGTGACCTTCTTTTTCAGCGGCGGTCGGGAGCAAGAGTTCGATGGTGAAAGCCGTGAGCTTATCCCCTCGCCGGATGTTGCTACCTATGACTTACAACCAGAAATGAACTCTCAATTGCTAACCGACAAACTAGTGGCGGCTATTCAAAGCAACAAGTATGACGTCATTGTGTGTAATTATCCTAATGGCGATATGGTTGGTCACTCAGGCGTATTTGCAGCAGCCGTAAAAGCTTGTGAAGCGGTGGACAGCTGTATTGGCCGCGTGGTAGAAGCGTTAGAGCAATTCGGTGGCGAGGCCTTAATTACCGCCGATCACGGTAATGCCGAGCAAATGGTAAACCCACAGACTGGTCAAGCGCATACCGCCCACACCAGCGAGCCTGTGCCATTCATTTACGTTGGCCGTGATGCTCAAGCTATTGATGGCAAAACGCTCAGTGACGTAGCTCCCACTATGTTGCACCTATTAGGCATGGAGCAGCCAGAAGAAATGACTGGTTCACCCATCATGCGTCTTAAGTAATCTCGATGCCGATGGTTTTATTGAGTCACAAACGTCAAAAAGTGTCGCTACTGTGCGCGACGCTTTTGGCGTTCCTAAGCTTCAATAGTTTTGCTAACGAGAACCGTACCAAGCAAGACTTAACCGAAGTCCAACAAGAATTAAAAAAGAGCCAACAAAATTATCAGCAGCAGCAACGCTCGCTGGATAAGTTACAGAGCCAACTCAAGAACTCAGAGCAAGCTATCGCTGCAAATGCGAAGGAGTTACGTGCGCTCGATAACAAACTCGCAGACAACGAACGGCAACACCAAAAGTTACAACAACAGGCTGAACAGCTGGAGTCGCGTCGTAAAAAGCTTGATAAAGTTCTTGCAGCCCAAGTAAAGAGCGCCTACATGGTGGGTGGGCACGATTATTCAAAGATGCTGTTAAACCAACAAGACACAGCCAAGTTAGAGCGCACCATTAGCTATTACGACTATTTCAACAAAGCTCGTTTGCAACAGCTTGAAGCGTTACAACAAACAATGCGTGAAATAGCGCAAAACCAAGCAGCGCTGCAGCAAAACAGACAACAACTGGCGAAGCTACGCGAGCAAGAACAACAGCAGCAACAGCAATTAGTTGCCGCGAAAGCACAACGACAATCTCAGGTCCAAGAGCTACAAGGTAGATTAAATCAACTGCAAAGCTCAATAGCGTATTTAAAAGATAATGAGCAGACCTTACTGGATACCCTAGCGGAGCTAGAGCGCAGTAAAGACCGCCAAGTAGCTATGTTAGGTCTGGGTAGCAGTAAAGGAAAATTAACTTGGCCGACACGGGGTAAGCTTACCCACCGCTTTGGCACCCGTAAACGCCAAGGGTTCAATTGGAAAGGGGTGGTGATCGCAGCCAGTGAAGGGAGCAGTATAACCAGTATAGAGGATGGCCAAGTGGTCTTTGCTGACTGGCTAAGAGGTTTTGGTTGGGTCATGGTGGTCGATCACGGCAAGGGTTATATGAGCCTATACGGCCACGCTCAAGCACTACTCAAAGAAGTGGGCGATCCGGTTTATAAAGGCGAAACAATCGCTTTAGTAGGCCAGAGCGGCGGTCAAATTGATCCTGGTCTATACTTTGAAATACGCCACAAAGGACGTGCCGTTAACCCAACGACATGGTGCAAATCCTCCTAATTGAATAGAGGCTGCACCTCAAGGGGGCAGCCGATGTTTGTATTCACAACTTACCTATACAGGCGCTTGTTACTGGGGCTCAGTTTTTTAGCCTTAGTGGTACTAGCGCCTGCTTCATTGGCAAAGGACAGCCAATTCGATGAAGTGCTTTTTCACATCAACAACTACTACGTTGAGGAAGTGGACCGCGACAAGTTAGACCAACATGTACTCAGCAGTTTATTACAAGAGCTTGACCCATATAGCGAGTTCCTTGATGAGCAAGAGTTAAAACGATTATTCGATGTCACCAATGGCCAATACAAGGGCTTGGGTATCGAGGTAGAACAGCGTGATAAACATGTAGTGGTGATCTCCGCTCTACCCAACTCACCCGCTCGGGCCGCTGGCTTACAGCGTGGTGATGTTATCGTGTCTATCAATGGCACTAAGGTGAATAACACTACCTTAGAAGAAGTCTCTGCTCTGATCAGCAGTCGTGAAGATGGGCAAGTGCATTTAGCCGTTGCTCGCGCAGGCCACTCACAACGCCTCGACTTTCAGCTTACCCGTCAGCCTATCCACATTGAAAGCGTCGCCAGTGAGCTCAAGGCCAATGGCATGGGCTACTTACGTATTAATAGCTTCAATAATCATAGTTTTCATGATGTCGCGCGTCACATCACCATGATGCAAAACGCCAACGGCGCCACACTCAACGGTTTGCTCATTGACCTGCGTGATAACCCAGGCGGTACCCTCGACAGTGCCATTGCCATTGCCGATTTATTTTTGTCTCAAGGTGTTATTGTCTCCACTCGAGGTCGCTTTGTGGAGGCTAATCAACGCTTTGAAGCAAAAGCTGGGGACATAATTCAAGGCGCCCCCATGGTCGTGCTGATCAATGAGGGCTCAGCTTCCGCTGCAGAAATTGTTGCCGGCGCGCTCAAGGATAATGACCGGGCAACCGTGGTAGGGACTCGCTCCTATGGTAAAGGGTCGGTGCAGTCATTGATCCCCTTAGGCGATGGCCGCAGTGCTTTGAAGCTGACCACAGCGAAGTACTATACCCCGTCTGGCGTGTCCATCGAGGGGACTGGCATCGTACCTGATGTGCCGATATTGCAACCTGCCCTTTCGCAATCAAATAAAGAGGTTATAATCAGCTTAGCTGAGGGGCAAAGTGCGCATAAAAACTTAACCGCACTGCTTGATAAACAATTACTAAAAGCTCAGCAACTATTAGAACAATAAAAACGCAGGCTCGGCTTTAAGCACGGGCCTGCACACTAATCATCAACAAAGATAAAAACACATTGTGCGCTTTTTAATATGGACTACGTTGTGTGTGCTGGTGCTCTTATCACCAGTACATGCGAAGCAAATCGCTATTGTCATTGATGACATAGGCTATCATCGTAATGACATGGCTGCCTTGCACTTGCCTGGCGCTGTAACTTACTCGGTGCTCCCTTTTACTCCTTACGCCACTCACTTTGCTCAACAGGCAGGGGCCTTAGATAAAGAGGTGCTTTTGCATGCCCCCATGCAAGCTATAAACGGTAAAGCGTTAGGGCCAGGGGGGCTGACAATGGATATGTCAAAAGAAGCTTTCCAACACGAGCTACGCAAGGCATTAGCCAGCCTACCCAATGCGCGCGGCGTCAATAATCACATGGGCTCGCTGCTAACACAGCAAAATGCGCCGATGAGCTGGACTATGGAAGTGCTAAAAGAGCAGGATTTGTTTTTTCTCGACAGTAAAACAACTCCCAATTCAAAAGCGCAAACAATTGCAGGGCTATACGGTGTCAGCAATATTGCTCGCCATGTTTTTCTCGATAATATCACCACCGAGCAGCAACTACGTTATCGTTTTGAGCAGCTAAAGACTCTCGCCGATAAGTATGACTACGCAGTTGCAATTGCTCACCCCTACCCCGAAACGTTTGCGTTTTTGCAACAGGCATTGCAAGAGCTCGAGGGCGAAGGTTTCCAACTTGTGCCTTTATCTCAGCTAGTGCAGCAGCGCACAATTCGACTTGCTCAGGCCGATAAAAAAAGTGTAACCGAGGAAGAGTAGAACCCTCTAAAACAATCATAGGTGGCATGGCTGCTGATGACTGGGCTCTGGTGCCGACAAACCACCTCCTCCGTATTCAGCACCTGCCCAAGTGCTTGTTCTATGAACATAAAATTAATCTGTATCTTTTACACAAACAGTGAAAGCTTTTCTTTTCCCTTAGTCCACAAAAAACAACAAATCCATTAAAATCAACACTTTAAAAGTTGGCATGGACTTAGCAACGTATATTCCGAAACGCAAATCTATGGAGGGTACATTATGTTAGGTTGGTCAATTGCATTTTTAGTTATCGCTTTGGTCGCAGCACTTTTAGGTTTCGGTGGCATTGCTGGCGCAGCCGCTGGCATCGCTAAAATTATTTTCTTTGTGTTCTTGGTACTGCTGGTTATCTCCCTTGTTGCTGGCGCCATTCGTGGTAAAGCGCCAAGGTAGTTATTAATTTTACAGCACAAGCGGTCACAGGCGGGATGAAACCCGCGACCGCAACCAAAACACGTTTTTTGAATCCAGATTTAAAGAGTTAATATTCAAGGAGAGTTCTATGTTTAATCATTCAGCAACAAAAGCATTTATCGCTACATTATTTGCCGCAGTATTCGCTATGGGCTGTGAAGACAGTGGCGGTGCCGAAGAGGCAGGTGAAAAGATTGATGAGGCGATCACAGACACTCAAAACGCGGTCGAAGACGCGTGTGAGAATGTTAAAGAAAACGCCGGTGCAGAAGAAACAAACTGCTAATACAGGCTTATCTTCAAACAAAAAACCCGCGAAGTTCGCGGGTTTTTTTACGTCTCTAATTATTTAAAACTGACTGTTGGCCGCTGCAACCACATTGTCTACGGTGAAGCCAAAGTGCTTAAACAATTCGCCCGCTGGCGCTGATTCACCAAAGCTAGTCATGCCGATAACTTTGCCATTCAAACCAACATACTTGTACCAGAAGTCGGCAATGCCTGCCTCTACGGCGACACGGCGAGTCACACTGCTGGGTAGGACACTTTCTTTGTACTGTGCGTCTTGTTGATCGAACAAGTCCGTTGATGGCATAGACACCACGCGTACCTGACGACCTTGAGCGCGAAGCTCAGAAGCTGCGTCCATAGCAAGTTGTACTTCCGAGCCTGTGGCAATCAGGATAACTTCTGGTTCGCCATCACAGGTTAATACATACCCACCTTTTTTCACATCAGCAAGTTGCTGCGCATCGCGTGCTTGCTGAGCAAGACCTTGACGCGTAAAGACCAGCGACGTTGGTCCGTCTTTGCGCTCTATCGCTTGCTGCCACGCAATGGCTGACTCAACTTGGTCACATGGGCGCCAATTAACTAGATTCGGCGTGTAACGCAGGCTCGCCATCTGTTCAACCGGCTGGTGAGTCGGTCCATCTTCACCCAAACCGATGGAATCGTGGGTGTAAACGAAAATGCTAGGCGTCTTCATGAGTGCAGCCATGCGCACCGCATTACGCGCATACTCCATAAACATTAAAAAGGTTGCGCCGTAAGGAATGAAACCTTTGTGCAAGGCAATACCATTCATAATGGCGGACATGCCAAATTCACGCACCCCATAGAAAATATAGTTACCTGACGCGTCGTCTTTACTAAGGCCTTTTGAACCACTCCAAATCGTTAAGTTCGACCCTGCCAAGTCGGCTGAGCCGCCCATAAACTCAGGTAGCATTGGGCCAAAGGTATTTAAGGCATTTTGCGATGCCTTACGTGTTGCAGGGCTATCAGGGTTTGCTTGTAACTGCTCAATATAGGCTTGTGACTTCTCGGCCCAATCAGCAGGCATTTCACCATTTTGGCGACGTTCAAACTCCGCAGCAAGCTCAGGGTATGCCGCCTTGTATGCCGCAAACTTATCCTGCCAACTCTGCTCTGCTTGCGTGCCCTTCTCTTTAGCATCCCACTGTTGATAGATATCATCAGGAATCGCAAAGGCGTCATGAGACCAACCCAAGAACTCGCGCGCAGCTTTAATTTCATCATCACCCAACGGCGCACCGTGGCAATCGTGGCTTCCTGATTTATTCGGAGAGCCGTAACCAATCACTGTTTTACAACAGATAAGCGTTGGCTTGTCACCTTGGGCGCGGCCTTCATCAATAGCAGCGCGAATAGCCTCGCTATCGTGACCATCAACATTACGCACCACGTGCCAGCCGTAAGACTCAAAACGCGCGGGAGTGTCGTCACTAAACCAGCCTTCAACCTCACCATCAATAGAAATACCATTGTCGTCCCAAAACGCAATCAACTTACCAAGGCCTAGAGTTCCTGCAAGCGAACACGCCTCGTGAGAAATTCCTTCCATCAAGCAGCCGTCGCCCATAAAAGCGTAAGTGTAGTGATCAACAATTTCATGGTCAGCGCGATTAAATTGAGCAGCAAGGGCTTTCTCCGCGATTGCCATGCCTACCGCATTGGTGATCCCCTGTCCAAGTGGGCCCGTAGTGGTCTCAATACCCGGAGCATAACCGTATTCAGGGTGGCCCGGAGTTTTTGAATGAAGCTGACGGAAGTTTTTAATTTCCTCAATAGGAAGATCATAGCCGCTTAAGTGTAAAAGCGAATAAATCAGCATTGAACCGTGGCCATTTGAGAGAATAAATCGGTCACGGTCAGCCCAGTTAGGGTTGCTCGGGTTATGCTTAAGATAATCGCGCCACAGTACTTCGGCGATATCGGCCATGCCCATCGGGGCACCCGGATGACCTGATTTAGCTTGTTGAACCGCGTCCATGGAAAGCACGCGAATGGCGTTTGCAAGTTCTTTGCGTGATGGCATGAATTCTCCTACCTTTAAATGTATTTGCGCTGGGGCTTCACTCGCGCTCATGCTGGCGCGGGTAAAGAATAAGACGAAAGCCCATTCTTACTTATTCATCTGCCCCCTGCAATTAAAAATTGGGCATCGAACGAGTAACTTTAGAATTACTCATAACGAATAAAAATACTGATAACTAAAAGAGTACAAAAACACCAAGCAATAAAGGTCAAAAGACCGCTATACAATCAATTTTATTTAGACGTCTAGGCGTAAAAAGCTAGGAAATCACCTGTGATTTAGCTAGAATACGCGCCTTAATTTATGCTGCGCTCAACCCAGTGGCTGGTATGATCTTGGGAAGCGCGATACTTGTGAGCAGAAACTTATGGCAAAACATTTATTTACTTCTGAGTCTGTGTCTGAAGGACACCCGGATAAAATCGCTGACCAAATTTCTGATGCGGTACTCGATGCTATTTTGGCGCAAGATCCCCATGCCCGTGTAGCCTGCGAAACCTATGTGAAGACCGGTATGGTGATGGTCGGTGGTGAAGTCACAACCAGTGCTTGGGTCGACATTGAAGAGTTAACGCGCAAAACCGTGCGTGAAATCGGCTACACCCATTCCGATATGGGCTTCGATGCCGACTCATGTGCAATTCTAAACACCATTGGTAAGCAGTCTCCTGATATTAATCAAGGTGTTGACCGCGCTCGTCCAGAAGAGCAAGGTGCAGGTGACCAAGGCTTGATGTTTGGTTATGCCTGTAATGAAACCGACGTGCTCATGCCAGCACCCATTACCTATTCACACCGCTTGGTACAACGCCAAGCCGAAGTGCGCAAAAATGGCGAATTACCCTGGTTACGCCCAGACGCCAAGTCACAGGTGACCTTTGCTTATGAGAATGGCAAGGCCGTTGGTATCGATGCCGTCGTGCTGTCAACGCAACACTGCGATTCTATTGCGCAAGATGACTTGGTTGAAGCGGTCATGGAGACCATTATCAAACCAACGCTACCGGCAGAGCTTATTACCGATGCGACTAAGTTCTTCATTAACCCCACAGGACGCTTCGTGATCGGTGGCCCGATGGGGGATTGCGGCTTAACTGGTCGTAAAATCATCGTTGATACTTATGGCGGTATGGCACGTCACGGTGGTGGCGCATTCTCAGGTAAAGATCCATCGAAAGTGGACCGTTCTGCCGCTTACGCAGCACGTTACGTTGCCAAAAATATAGTCGCGGCTGGCCTGGCCGATAAATGCGAAATCCAAGTGTCTTATGCCATTGGCGTTGCCGAGCCAACCTCCATCAGTGTTGAAACCTTTGGCACCGGCAAATTAGACGAAACGCGTTTAATCGAACTGATCCGCAAGCATTTCGACTTACGTCCTTATGGTCTCATTCAAATGCTTGATTTAGAACGTCCGATTTATCAGCCTACAGCGGCTTACGGCCACTTTGGTCGCAATGAATTCCCATGGGAAGCGACCGATAAAGCACAGGCACTTAAAGCCGACGCTGGATTATAAGTGAATGACCTATAAGTTAATTGAAAAGCGCCTATATGGCGCTTTTTTTATAGCTATAACCCCACTCTCGGCAGTTAATCCTCGCCGCAATCGCCGGCACTGATTGGCGCGACTTGCAGAGCCTGTACTGCTGCTAACTGACTTTTCAAGCTCATCATAGTTTTAGATACACTTTTCAACGATACTTTATTACTGAGCCAGCGTGGAAGCTTACCACCTGGGTCGGCAAAAACCTGATAGCGGATAAGTAAGCCGTCGTCTTGCTGCGTCATTCGCCAGTTAGCAGTCAAGGTTGTGATGCGTACCCTATCACTTTTACGAGCGATATTTGGGTTATAGGCATGCACCCGTAACTCAGTGGTATAGTTATTGACACGCTGATAGCAACTTTGTGTATAGAGCTCCCTATCAGCAACGGGCCAAGGCGAATTAATCACCGTGTATACGCGGTTGCGATTACCTTGCGAGTGCAAAAGACGAACTTCTTGTACTGCATGCAACCACTGCGATGCTTGTTGGGTGTTATACAGTAGCGTCAGTAACTGAGCTGTGCGGGCGTCGGCAACGAAAAGCTCAGCATAAATATGGTAGATACCATCTTTACTGACGGTATAGACCACTTTCAAATCAGGGAGGTTTTTATAATTCCGCCAAGGTTGGATTTCAGCCCCAGCTGCAAAGCTGAGGCTAAGTAGGCTAATCGCGCCAATAAGGTTGAACATCACGAGTCGCTTCTCGGCTTTGCTCCATGGCACTCAACAGACTATCGGTTTTTTGCGTCAACCAAGCCTGAATTTTGATGAATTGCTCGCTCTCATTACCTTGGCACAGCTGACCGAGGTAATCGAGGGTGAATAATTCAAAAGTGCCGTGCACAATATCTAGCCATGGCGCCCGAAAGCTCATGCGCAAAGACTCATCAAACAATGCGCCCAAACAACAGCCACTTAAAAGATTGCGTTCCAAGCGCTGCTTAAGCTGTAAGTACTGCTCGCTGGCTAGCGGCTGTTGAGGCTCAACGAGCTCTTTCATTTCCTGCCAATCATAGTCGAGTAGCCGTGCCGCCAGATCATGAATTGGCTGTTCACCAGCCTGAAGTTGCGCTTGCCCCCATGATTGTCGCCACCCTCGCTCGGTCAACCAGATTGTTAAATCTAACAACAGCAGGTTATAGCGTGTGCTAGTGAATATAGCCTGGACATCGTCAATACTTGGTTGGATGGATTTTAGATCGCCTATCACCTGAGTCAGCTCTGGTGCTGCATTGATTTTCTTATAATAAGCATGCTTTTTCGAGGTAAAGGTCTTCAGTTGAATCGCCGTCTCGACCCAACTTAATTCGCTCAGTAACCACTTAAGTTCGCCGCGCAGACGCTCGGTCGCTTGTTTTTCAACGATATCGCTGAATAACCACAAACTATGGCGAATAAGACTGACACCATCGGTTACCCGTTTCAGTGTTTTAAGGGTCGGCTTTTGGAAATAACATTGTTCGTGTTTTTGTACAAAAGCAATGCCATAACTCAAGCACTTCTCCAGTGCCCGCTCTTGGCTGTCATCGTTGCTCAGCGGCACAAGGCCAATCTCTTTACTGGCTTTGAGCGGCTGGTCGTCCGCCAGCCGATAACCTCGAGCTGCCTTTGAGTAATAACCCATGCGTAGAGGCAGGTTATCGATTAATTTTTCAGCTAGGGAAAACAGCTCACTGCGTTCCCCCTTTACTAATTCAATCTCAAGTTCGCAAATCGGCTCTACATTGGCGTTGGCCGATACCTCCCCCTTATCCAGCACCACTTCAATTTCAGTCCCTGCTTGGGTTTCAACTAACCAAGTGCGACGAATAAAGTTAGTACTAAATAGCGGATAGAGATTGTCGGCTAACGCGTCCACTTGCACCCCATGAGGCCAAATACTGGCATCAAAGTCGTGCAGCTCTGGACGATTTCCGTCAATAGGCAAATTGTACTCTGGACGCTGGTGCAGCCCACCCACGTTCTCACCTGCAAGCTTAATGGTTTGCTCACAAATGCCGTCACAACAGCGAGTACGAAGACCAATATCTAATGCTCTAAGCTCTCGGCTCGGGGTGTCGAAATAAGCATTTTGCAGGTTGCGTGCGGGTTTATTTTTTACGGTTTTTGCAAACTGGGTAATGAGTGCGGGTATGGACGGTATCACCGCCTCGGAAACTAAAAACTTAAGCTCTATCTCAGTGTCCATGCGCTATAGGAAGACCAATGAAATCGTCAAAAGCACAACATAAACAAAGCCGCCTACGAATGCAAACATTTTGCCATTTGGCCGTGCTATTTTGCCCCTTTACTCGCGTCGGTGAGTTACAAAATCACCCTTGCCAATCATTGCGCCAACCCATACTATGCTGGGATTGGAGAAATTATTTACGTAAAACAAGGTTAAGTTGGATGGTCAAACACGCCTGTGTCGCGCTTGCTTTTATGCTCAGCGCATTGTTCACCACCGCAGCAAACGCGGAACAAGGCACCGCCTATATCAGTGATGAACTGTATATTTTTATGCACTCTGGAGCAGGTAAAAACTACCGCATTTTAGGTTCGGTTGATGCGGGCACGCCAGTGACACTGGTGAGCGGTGAAGAAAATAACGGCTTTCTCGAGATAATCGATGATAAACAGCGCCAAGGCTGGGTTGAAACTAAGTTCATCAACCAAGATAAAAGTTTAAAGATTCAATATCAGGAACTTGGTGAGCAGCTGGCACAAACTCAACAGGCGTTGCGCAATGCCCAAGCACAGCTTCCCGAGCTACAAACGCTGAATCGCGACTTGCAGGAGCAAGCCCAGCAGTTGCAAGCTCAGCTAGATCAAGCGATTGCCGAGCGCGACGCGCTTAATGCTAAACAACAAGGCTTAAAAGCCAAAGAAAAGCGACAGTTACTCACCTACGGTGGGGCAATTGCATTTATTGGTCTATTCTTAGGAATAATCCTCACCGTTATTTTGTCGCGCCGCAAGCGCTATGACGGATGGGCATAATCATTATTTTCAATTTGCATTGAGCCAAAAAGAGCACCTAGGTGCTCTTTTTTTTGCCAGCCGCTAATAGTGCTATTCGTAAACTCTATATTACAGCTTATGTTTGCATGCTCAGGGCGTTCACAGCTCGATACTGAGCCCGGTATCTTCTTTTACTTTTTCAATCACCATATACGTATGATGCGTACCGACCCCAGGAATATCCACTAAATCTCCCAGTACTTGGCGGTATTCGTTCATATCACTGACCCGCACCTTGAGTAAGTAGTCGTAGCCTCCAGCAACCATATCGCACTCCACTACTTGTGGTGTATTGAGGATATGCTCTTTAAAAGTTTTAAATACCGAGGTATTAGATGTCACTAACGACACCTGCACATGGGCCAATAAACTTTGGTTTAATTTTTGCTCACTGAGCTTAGCATGATAGCCTTCAATAAAGCCTTCTGATTCGAGCCGTTTTACACGGTCGAGGCAAGGGCTAGGACTGAGGTTAACTTGCTTAGCTAAATTGACGTTAGAGATCCGACCATTGCGTTGTAAAACGTCGAGAATAGCGAGATCAATTCGGTCTAAGGTGCGAGGTTTAGCTGTTAAAGACATAGCAGCATTTTATACGGACAACGAAGAAATATGCCCTGTAAATTATCGTATTTCGAAAAATTAAACCAGCATATTCTGCGGCATTTTCATTAGAATGCCCGCGAATATGTATTCATATTGAGTGCAATCTCACCTTCGCGTTTTAGCAGCGGGGTGACCTACACTGTAGTAATTGTCGTAACCGAGGCCCCACCATCTCACCTTGTGGTGTGGGTACAGTTGCTATTTTTAGACTCCATGATTTTGAGGGTTGCTTATGTTATTTGAAGGCAATTTGATTACTGAATGCCCTATCCGCCAGAAGATCCGTGACTTCTATCGCATTGATGAAAATGAAGTCATTGATCATATTTTACCACTGGCTGAAGTAGGCGTTACGGCACGCAGTCGCGCTTGGGAGCGCGCACGACAAATGGTATTGAATATCCGCAAGGACCAAGATGGTCAAAACGGTATTGATGCCCTGTTAAATGAGTTCTCCCTGTCGACTGAGGAAGGGGTGGTGTTAATGTGTTTGGCCGAAGCGCTATTGCGAGTGCCAGACAAAGAAACACAGGATAATTTAATTCGCGATAAGCTCGCTAATGGCGACTGGAGTTCGCACTTAGGCAGCAGTGAGTCGCTATTTGTTAATGCCTCATCGTGGGGCTTGTTGGTCACCGGAAAAATGGTGAACTACACCGACAAAAACAAAGAAGAACAGTTTGGCCTGCTAAAACGCACCATGGGCCGCCTTGGCGAACCGGTGATCCGTAAAGCAGTGAACTATGCCATGAAGATCATGGGCAAGCAGTTCGTTATGGGACAAACCATTGATGAAGCTATTGAGCGCGCCGAAGAGACCGAGCGCAAAGGCTATGTTTACTCATACGACATGCTAGGCGAAGGCGCCCGCACTATGGCGGATGCTGATCGCTACTACGACAGCTACGTCAATGCAATTAATGCCATTGGTAAAGCGGCCAATGGTCGCGGCCCAGTAAAAAGCCCCGGCATTTCCGTTAAATTATCAGCAATTCATCCACGCTACGAGTTCACCCACCGTGAACGCGTTATGTCAGAGATTGTGCCCAAGCTCAAAGAGCTTGCACTGTTGGCGAAAAAATACGATATCGGCCTTACCGTTGACGCCGAAGAAGCCGACCGCCTAGATATTTCTCTTGATGTAATCGAAGCGGTATACAGCGATCCTGATTTAGGTGACTGGCAAGGTTTTGGTCTGGCGGTACAAGCCTATCAAAAACGCGCTATTTTTGTTTGTGAGTGGCTTACAGAACTTGCTCGTCGTGTAGGTCGTAAACTGATGGTGCGTTTGGTTAAAGGCGCATACTGGGACACCGAGATTAAAACCACACAGCAAGATGGTTTAGAGCACTTCCCGGTCTTCACCCGTAAAGCCACCACCGATGTGTCGTACAAAGCCTGTGCCATCAAACTAATGGAAGCACGTGATGCGCTATTCCCACAGTTTGCCACTCACAATGCTTACACTGCAGCGACCATTTTAGAAGTCGCGAAAGGTGACCATCACGGCTTTGAATTCCAGCGCTTACACGGTATGGGTGAATCTCTTTACGACCAAATTGTACTCAAAGAAAAGATTCAATGTCGTGTGTATGCGCCAGTGGGCCAACATGAAGATTTGCTTGCTTACTTGGTACGTCGCCTGCTTGAAAACGGCGCCAACTCCTCATTTGTAAATGCCATTGTTGATACTAAGCAACCGGTAGAAGCACTGCTGCCAGATCCGGTAGAGACCCTGCAAGGTCTGCGTAATAAATACAACAAGCAGATCAAATTACCTATCGAGCTTTATGGTAGTGAACGCGCCAATTCAAAAGGCTTAGACCTGACTGATATCAATGCCATCACGCCGCTAAAAGAAAACCTTGATACCTGGTTTGAAGAACATCGTATTAGCGACGATCAGGTTGCTGAGGGTAATTTAGCAGTGCGTAACCCTGCTAATCACAAGGAAATCATCGGCCAATTGCATTTGCAAAGTGGCGAAGAGATGAAGACCTTATTGGAAAATGCCGAAAAAGAGTTTATCTCTTGGTCAGCAACGCCAGTAAAAGAGCGCGCAGACTTATTGCGTCGTGTCGGCGATATCCTTGAGCGCCACCATGATGAGCTGGTTGCCTTGTGTATAAAAGAAGCTGGGAAAGTGACCCAAGATGGCATCGATGAAGTCCGTGAAGCCGTGGATTTCTGCCGCTACTATGCAGCACGCGCCGAAGAACTCGCCGAGGACGAGCGTTTCGAGGCACGTGGTGTGATCCTCTGTATTAGCCCATGGAACTTCCCACTGGCTATTTTCCTTGGCCAAGTTGCAGCGGCTATCGTTACTGGTAATACCGTGATTGCCAAGCCTGCAGAGCAAACCAGTCTTATCGCTTTGCGCGCCATTGAACTGATGCATTCCGTCGGCTTGCCACAACATGTGGTGCAGCCAGTGATTGCTCGCGGTAGCGAAGTGGGTGAACATATTGTTCCTGATGAGCGCATCCAGGCCGTGATGTTCACAGGTTCCACAGAAACAGGCACGCTGATTTCCCGCACTTTAGCGGCTCGTAACGACATTCAAGTGCCCTTGATTGCCGAAACGGGCGGTCAAAACTGTATGATTGTCGATTCGACGGCGCTGCCGGAACAGGTTGTTGATGATGTCATCAAGTCTGGCTTTCAAAGTGCAGGTCAACGCTGTTCAGCATTGCGTGTGTTATTTATTCAAGAAGATGTTGCCGATGGCATGATTGAGATGCTCAAAGGCGCATTGGCCGAGTTGCATGTGGGCGACCCTGCCTACCTGTCTACCGACATCGGGCCGGTGATTGATGAAAAAGCACTGAAAACCCTCAACGATCATGTTGAGTACCTCAAAGGCAATGCGACCTTGCATTATGAATGTGCGATTCCTAATAACAGCGAGAACGGCGCGTACTTCTTTGCACCGCGACTGTATGAAATCAAAGATTTATCGGTGCTCAAGCGCGAAGTGTTTGGCCCTATCGTGCATATTGTTCGCTACAAAGCCAGTGAGTTGGACGATGTGATCGATCAAATCAATGGTACCGGCTATGGCCTGACCATGGGTGTGCACTCTCGTATTGAAGAGCGCTGCCAGTATGTCGCTCGTCAATCTCGTGCCGGTAACGTATACGTTAACCGCAATATGATTGGCGCTATCGTTGGTGTGCAACCTTTTGGTGGCCGAGGCCTGTCTGGCACCGGACCAAAAGCCGGTGGCCCTAACTACCTATTGCGCTTGGTCAAAGAGAAGGCCTCGCCTGATAACGTGCAAATGACTGATTTGCCACCTGATGAGCGTGACCTTCACCATTACTCCGGCGCCAGCGAAAAGGTTGAGGAGCTGATGAGTAATTCATTGCGCGATGAGAAGATTTGGCGCACCACCGCGTTGAATGATCGTGTTTCGGCATTGCGTCAGTTACTGGCGAAGTTGGCGACGGTAGAGATCCTCGATGAGCTAGCCGATGACTTGGCAATGACCTTGAGCGATGCCAGAGCACAAATCAACCGTATCGAAAAGCGGATGAAACGCCACAAAGAGCTACCAGGACCAACAGGGGAATCAAACACCCTGCATCTCGAACCTCGTGGCTGTGTCGTGTGTTATGCCGATAAGAGCACGTCCTTTAATTTCTGGGCTATCTCTATCATCACCGCATTAGCGGCCGGTAACACAGTGATCACTGTGGCCTCAGAACTGTTCTATGAAGAAGCGCAAGCATTCAGAGATAAGTTTGTTGCCACCGGCGTTGCCGAAGGCGTGTTGCAAGTAGCAAAACCTAATCAGCTACAGGCGATTTTGGCTCACCATCACCTAGCCGGTGCCGTAGTGGCCGCACGCTCATCGCGTTTAGGTTACTTCGCGCAGCAACTCGCGGGCCGTAAAGGCGCTATCCTGCCAGTGATCAGTGCCGAGTACTACGACACACTGATTAATCGTCTACTGACCGAAAAAACGATCAGTATTGATACCACCGCATCAGGGGGCAACACGTCACTGATGACGCTCGTGGAAGACGACGAATAGTATAACTAAGCTATTGATTAAAAAGGCGCCGTCGGCGCTTTTTTCTTGCCTGCAGCAGTAATTGTTGCTACCTAGCAAGGGGAAACTTTGCTATGTTTTAAGGAAGAGTTCATAAAGCGGTAAATCAATGCACGATACCATCCCCATCAATCAGCTTAAGCCCGGTATGTTTGTTGTTCAGGTCAGCAAGCAATCAGGCTCTGTGAAAATAAAAAATCAGGGCTGGGTAAAAACGCAAACGGCGATTGATAAGTTAAAAAAAGTGGGTGTGCAGGAAGTCATTATCGATCCTGACAAGACGCTACAACGCAAAAAACCAAGCAAAGAAGCACAACCAACACCCACTTCAACGGAGTCTGCAAAGCCGCAGAGCAGCGATCCTTGGGCGAGCAGTGTAAGCGTTGAAAGCGAACTTAACAAAGCACAACGCCTATACAGCGAAGCTAAACAGTTACAAAGCAAAGCTTTTAAAGATATTAAAGCGGGCCGCAAGATTGATGTGGGACCCTTTAAAGACGTAGCCAAAGGCTTTATGGATTCGGTGTTTCGCAATCAAGATGCGCTGGCCTGTCTTACTCGTTTACGGGAAAAAGATGCCTACTTGATGGAGCACTCTATTAATGTCTCCATCTTGATGACTATTTTCGCCAAACATTTGCGCCTCGATACTGACACCATTCATGAGTTAGCCACTGGTGCTCTACTGCACGACATTGGCAAAATAAAAATCCCCGATGAGATTTTACATAAACCGGGACGCTTAACTGAGCAAGAGTTCGCGGTCATAAAAGACCACGCCCGCTTCAGTAAAGAAATCTTAGAACAGTCAGGCCTAACCGGCATTGCCGTCGATATTGCCGGGTTTCACCATGAGCGCATTGACGGCACTGGTTACCCTTTCGGTAAAAAAGCAGAGGAGATCAGCCAGTATGTGCGTATGGCATCAATCGTCGACGTTTACGATGCGCTAACCGCCGAGCGCGTTTATAAAGAAGGCATGACCCCAATTCAGGCATTTAAAATTCTCAAAGATGGCGTCCCCAATAGCTTTGATGGTGAGTTATTAAACCGCTTTATCCAATGCATTGGCGTGCACCCCGTAGGCACCTTGGTGAAGCTCACCAATCATAAGGTGGGAGTGGTGTCGCGCAGCAACCCTAATGACCCTCTCAAACCTCAGGTCAAAACCTTCTACAACGCTAAACATGCCCACTACACTCAGGTTGAGGATATAGATTTAACCCGTGCTCGGGCCAACGAAGAGCTCGAAGCAGCTGTTAAACCTGAGCTTTTCAACATCGACCTGATGCGTTTTTTCAAGCACTCGCTGATGCCTTAAAAAGAACTATACAGGGTGCTGAGCGGTATTGTTGAAAAAGTTACAGCGCCCTGTGCAACTTGTTCCCATTTTCTTCCCTTCTAAAAACGAAAACAACGCTGAAAGCCAAGCAATACCTGCTGACTTTGTGATGGTCCCTATTTTGCTACCAACTCATTATTCACTCTACTTTTGAAATGAGCAATAAGGATGGCAAATGGCTGAATCATTTAAATACCAAGGCAATAAAGGCAGTGGTGGCGAGCTTCACCAAAAAGCATCAGATAAGCACCCAACGATGACCACAGCTCAAGGCTGCCCGGTAAGTGATAATCAAAACTCACTGACCGCTGCTAAGCGTGGCCCAGGGCTACTAGAAGATCATGTGCTACGTGAGAAACTATTTCACTTTGATCATGAGCGTATCCCTGAACGAGTGGTGCATGCTCGTGGTTACGGTGCGCACGGTTACTTCGAGACGTATGAATCACTCTCGCAATTAACCTGTGCTGATTTATTTCAACGTAAAGGTGAGAAGACCCCAGTTTTTGCTCGCTTTTCAACCGTGGCTGGCAATAAAGGCTCACCTGATTTAGCGCGTGATGTTCGTGGCTTTGCAGTAAAATTCTATACCCAAGAAGGTAATTGGGATTTAGTGGGAAATAACATTCCGGTATTTTTCATTCAAGACGCAATGAAATTCCCAGACCTCATTCATAGCGCTAAGGCAGAGCCGGACAGAGGGTTTCCGCAGGCACAAACGGCTCATGACAACTTTTGGGATTTTATCAGTCTTACGCCGGAGTCCATGCACATGGTTATGTGGGCCATGTCGGACCGCGCTATCCCCCGTTCACTGCGCTTTATGGAAGGTTTTGGCGTGCATACCTTTAAGTTTATCAATGCCGAGGGAGAGGAAAACTACGTTAAATTTCATTGGAAACCAAAACAGGGGGTGCAATCAGTGGTTTGGAACGAAGCACTGAAGCTGAACGGCGCAGATCCCGACTATCATCGTCGTGATATGTGGGAATCGATTGCCAAAGGCGACTACCCCGAGTGGGAACTAGGGGTTCAGGTGTTCAGCCAAGAGTTTGCTGATCAGTTCGAGTTTGATGTGCTCGATGCCACCAAGCTTATTCCCGAGGAGCAAGTGCCGGTGCAAATAGTTGGCCGCATGGTACTCAACCGCGCCGTTGATAACTTTTTTGCAGAAACAGAACAAGTTGCTTTTTGTACACAAAATATTGTCCCGGGATTAGATTTTACTCCGGACCCATTGTTACAGGGGCGCAATTTTTCGTATCTAGATACGCAAACTAAGCGCTTAGGGGGTCCTAATTTTACTCATATCCCAGTAAACGCCCCAAAATGCCCAATGGCTCACTTTCACCAAGATGGTCATATGGCCATGCACAACCCCAAAGGCCGCATAAACTATGAGCCGAACTCTTGGCAAGAGCATGAGCATAATCCTCGAGAGTGTCCAACAACAGGATATAAAAGTGCCTCAGAGCATACAGACGGCGATAAACTTCGTTATCGTTCAGAGACCTTTGCCGATCACTATAGTCAAGCAAGGCAGTTTTACCTCAGTCAAACGCCGATAGAGCAAGCTCATATTCACTATGCTCTGGTATTCGAGCTATCTAAAGTAGAGCACCTTGCCATTCGTGAACGCGTGGTCTCGCACTTACTTAATATTGATACCACCTTAGCCAATGAGGTCGCCGATGGTCTACGTCTGCAAACTATGCCGGAGCCTGCACAAGCAGCTATGCCCACTCGAGATGATTTACCTACATCAGATGCATTGAGTATTTTGAAAAATACTGCGAACACTTTTGCTGGCCGAAAACTAGGGGTTCTAATCAGTGATGGTTTCGATTTAACACTATTTAAAGCGCTGACTACTGCATTAGACAACGAGGGCGCACGCTATGAAGTGATAGCAGCGCAGGTCGGAGGCGCAAAATCAAGCTGCGGCCATCATCAACAGGCTGATCAAGTTATCAACGGCGGGCCTTCTGTACTGTATGACGCAATAGCCGTGTTAACTACCGAAGAAGGTGCTGAAAAGTTAGCTGACATTGCTGAGGCCAAGGACTTTATTAGTGATGCTCACGCGCACATGAAGTTTATCGGTTATACCGAGCATGTCTCGCCTTTAATCTCTGCTGCTGGCCTTGGACAAAGCAAAGACGAGGGCTGGATAAACCTAGGCTCGACTGATATTGCACAATTTGTCGAGCAGCTACGTCAGTTACGTTTTTGGCAGCGCTAAAATCCACTAGGGGAAGTGTTACGCACTTCCCCTTAATAGCTTAGCGCTACGGCCAATCTTGCATCGCTTCGAGGCTAAATTCATAGTTATCAATGCTCAAAATGCTCTGCTCTGGGGTAATTTCCACGACCCGTAGACGACCCACAGAATCGCCTTCATACAGTTCGTAACCATTGATTTTTATCCACCGTTTGCTTTGCTCTGTGGCATAAATATGAGCTTGATAAACAAGTTTAGGAATACGGTTCTGTATGGTCTCAGGCAATAGCTCTATCGGATCTGCCATTGAGCTGGCGCGACTTGCGGTGGTGACTGAGTCATCGGTTTCCATATTTTCAGTGGCTGCCACGGCATCGGCAAATGCGCGTTTTAAATCATCAGATACCCCAGCTAATTGAGCATCATTTTGTTGCTCATAGGTGCGCTCAGCACCGCTGTCATTTTGATTGCTCAAGCCATTGTTGTAGGCGTTATTCATTTGCTTAGACTGTGGATAAGCATGGGTCTGTGCCATGGGCTGCCCAACCACCCTATATTGCCCTTGGTTTGCTGCTTGCGTATTCATGTTAGCCTGATAGTGAGGCTGCATTTGCATAGCGGTATTAGCCTGTGTTGGCACCCATTGCATGTAAGCCCCAGGTGCTGAATAAGGTTGAGCCATTTGCGGCATAACATACACAGGAACCATTTGTTGATAAGGGTTCACTTGCCCTGGCATTTGCAATGCTTGCATATTGACTTGTCCCGGGGACGTTGCCACATTTGCCTCGCTATCCGAGGCTGTAGTAGACGCTTGCTCAGTCGCGTCTGAGCGTTGTGCAGGCGATTCCGTCGCCGCTTTCGCTTGCTTGTTTGGGTGCTCCTGAGGCTGCGTGTGTAACTGCCATTGCTTACCGACAAAATACCCGATGGCTAAGGTAATCAATACAATAACAACTAACAGCAAAGACCAGGTTAAACGTCGATAAAAACGCAGCGCCTGTTGCTGCTCAAGGCCTTCGCCGGGAAGCTGTGCACCGGGATTTTGTGATTGTTTGAGTGCATCTAATAACAGTGACATAAATAGTTGCCTTAAATGATGTAAGATAAGCCAATGCCCAGGGCAAATAGCATCATAATGCCACCGAGGGTGAAAATAAATCGCCAATACCGACCTTGTTGGCGAGGCAGAGATTGCTCTGTTTCAGGCAAGGCTTCACGCGCAGCTTGCACAATAATACGCTTATTAATGTGATTCACCTGCGCCGAATACGCTCCTAATAAAGCTCGTTCACACAACAAGTTAATCAGCCTAGGGATCCCCCCTGTAAGTTGATGCACGTACTTTACTGCACCTTTGTCGAACAAGGTATGTCGGCCCCCTGCTACCTTTAAACGGTGTTTTATATATGCATCCACCTGAGTCAAAGCTAACGGCAATAAGTGATAGCGCGCGGTAATGCGCTGCGCAAGTTGGCGCAATTCATTGCGACGCAATAGAGTTTGTAGCTCGGGTTGACCCACAAGGATAATTTGCAGCAATTTTTTGTGGTTTGTTTCCAAGTTAGTCAGTAATCGCAATTGCTCTAACACTTGTGGAGCAAGATGTTGCGCTTCATCAATGATCAACATGGTATGACGCCCTTGCTGGTGATTATCCAGTAAGCGCGCTTTAATTAAGTCCGTCAGCACCTTCAGGGTGGCTTTTTCTGGGTCATACGAAATAGCCAACTCATCACAAATACTCGCCAGTAATTCCAGCTCAGATAAGGTTGGGTTAAGAATAAACGCAACCTGTGTAGAGTCTGGCACTTGCTCTAACATACAACGAGTGACGGTGGTTTTCCCCGTGCCCACTTCACCAGTCAGCAATACAAACCCGCCTGACTCCCCAAGCCCGTGCGTTAAGTGGGCAAGCGCCTCTTTATGGCGTTCACTCAAATACAAGTATTCTGGATTCGGCGCAATAGAGAACGGCTTTTCGCTTAAGCCAAAATAGTCTTGATACACAAACAAGGTCCTTTGAGTTTGTCGCCCAGGTTAACTGCGCCGAGCAATCGCTGCGCACAGTCGTTTTTATTATCGCGCCTATAATGACAAAAAAACGCCAGCGAGAAAACTCTGATACAATCATCACCATTAATAACAGCACAATAACGGAATGGGCATGCAAACCTACCTTGTCGGCGGCGCAGTACGAGATAAATTATTAGGCCGCAAAGTCAAAGAGTACGATTATGTTGTGGTCGGTGCAACGGTAGAGCAAATGAAGACGCTGGGCTTCACTCAAGTAGGTAAGGACTTTCCCGTTTTTTTGCACCCCAAAACCAAGGATGAGCATGCTCTGGCACGCACAGAGCGTAAGCAGGGACAAGGGTACACCGGGTTTATTTGCGACTTTACGCCAGACATCACACTAGAGCAGGACTTAGCGCGACGCGATTTAACGGTCAATGCCATTGCTGAAGATGCTGAAGGTCAACTGATTGACCCTTATCATGGCCAGAAGGACCTTGAGCAACGCATATTACGTCATGTCAGCCCCGCCTTTAGTGAAGACCCGCTGCGAGTGCTTCGAGTCGCACGCTTTCGCGCTCGTTACCATGAATTGGGCTTCACGATTGCTGATGAAACACTAACGCTAATGCGAAAGATAGCCGCCAGTGGCGAACTTGCAAGCTTAACACCAGAGCGCGTTTGGTTAGAATGGCATAAAGCTCTGGAAGACGGCTATATCGACTGCTTCGTTGATGCGTTGTATCGGGCACAAGCTTTAACTGAATTATGCCCTGCACTCGCCACTCGCTGGCCTGAGCAGCACACTTGGCTAACCCCGCGTATTGATTACGCACGCCAGCAAAACTTAGCGGCTACTGTCCATTTCGCACTACTCATGTGTGCGTTCAGTCACGATGAACGCGCAGCTTTTTTCCAACATTTTCGCGTTCCTAATCAATTTATTCACAGCGCTCAATTGTTGGCCCAACATCATCAGACACTGGCCCATTACGATGCCGAGATACTGCTGGAGCTATTTAATGCCATTGATTTATGGCGCCGCCCAGAGCACCTCAATCAATTACTAATAAGTTACGATGCCTACACCTTAGGCCAGTTTGATACTCAGCATCAAATACGCCAAGCCGCGCATCATGCTCAACAAGTCAGTGCCCAAACCTATATCCAACAAGGGATCAGTGGCGCTGCAATTAAAACGGCTTTGCAGCAGGGGCGATTAGCAGCTATCGCTCAAGCGCTTGTGACTACTTAAATTGCTTCGCGGCCAATACAGTAATAATTAAAGCCATGGCGTTGCATTTGTTGTGGCTCATAAAGGTTTCGACCATCGAAAATTAAGGGAGATTTCATCCGAGCATGCAATTCGGTAAAGTCAGGGGCCCTAAAGGCTTCCCACTCGGTACAAATAATCAGCGCATCGGCTCCCTCTAAAGCCTGTTCTTTAGTTGAACATATATGAACATCACCCCGGCTCTCATAAAGTTCAGCTATAGTAGCCGCTGCTTGAGGATCATAACCTTGGACAGAAGCTCCCTTAGCGAGTAGCTCGCTAATAGTCACTAGGCTGGGGGCTTCTCGAATATCATCGGTATTAGGTTTAAACGCTAACCCCCATACAGCAAATGTTTTACCGCTCACATCACCGCCAAAGTGATGCATCACCTTGGTGACCAAGCTGTGCTTTTGCCGAGTATTCACGCCCTTAACAGCAGTTAAAAGGCAGTTATCGAGCTGATATTCTTCAGCCATCGCCAGCATCGCATCTATATCTTTGGGAAAGCAGCTGCCACCATAACCTATACCTGGGTAAATAAAGTGATAACCAATTCGAGGATCAGCGCCGATCCCTTGACGCACGCGCTCTATATCAGCTCCTAGGTGCTCAGCCATGTTAGCGACTTCATTAATAAAAGAGATTTTAGTTGCCAGCATGCAGTTTGCTGCATACTTTGTAAGTTCCGCGCTGCGCCGATCCATTGTTAAAATCTTATCCCGTTGACGACAAAAAGGCGCATAAAGCTCTCGTAAGCAAGCCAATGTTTGTTCACTTTGAGCACCAATAATAATACGGTCTGGACTACGACAATCAGCGACAGCCGCTCCCTCTTTCAAAAATTCGGGGTTGGAGGCTACATCTGCTGTTAAATGACTGTGCATACGACTTTCAAGGCAAGAATAGATACGCGCTGCGACTTTATCTGCAGTGCCAACGGGCACAGTCGATTTGTTAACTACGACCTTGTCATTTTGCATTAACGAGCCTATGGCATCTGCAACTGCAAACACAGCACTTAAATCTGCACTACCATCTTCATTACTTGGGGTACCGACAGCAATAAAAAGAATATCAGCAAAGTTGACCCCTTGCTCAGCACAAGAGGTAAAGGATAAACGCTGTTGCGCTTGGTTAACACTAACCAACTCTGTAAGCCCAGGCTCAAAAATAGGTATTTGGTTGCGCTGCAGCTGAGCGATACGTTGCTGGTTTACATCGACACAGCACACTTGATGACCCGCCTGAGCAAACACAGCTGCTTGCACTAAGCCGACATAACCAGAACCAAAAATAGTCACCTTCATAATACCGCCCTCTTTTTCCTAGCGGTATTACCATGCGATGTGATTATGACACGGCCATTGCTAACGCATGGCAGTGTCATGACAATTGTGTTTAGGTATAGAGTAGGAAAGCAAGTAGGCCTATACCCAGTATTAAGCGATAAATAACAAATGGCAGCATTCCCATGCGCTCAATGTATTTTAAAAATAGGAAGATACAGGCATAGGCGGCGACAAATGAAAGCCCTGCACCGAGGGTCAGTGCCTGCCAATCAACTGCAGTATCGCCTGTCGCCAACTGCACCGTTTTTATCAGCCCCATACCGCCAATAACCGGCACTGAAAGTAAAAACGAAAAGCGTGCTGCGCTTTGTTTATTTAAGCCCAAAAATAGGCCGGCGGTCATGGTAATACCTGAGCGCGAGGTGCCCGGGATCAGCGCAACAGCTTGCGCCACACCAATCAACAGAGCCGATTTCCAGTTCAGCTGATAAATATTCTTAGTTTCTTTGGCCTTAAAATCTGCCCACCACAAAACCAGACCGAAGAAAATGGTGGTAATGGCAATAACAATAGCAGCACGTAAGTGCTGTTCTATCAAGTCTTCAAATACTTGCGCCGCTAACCCAGCAGGAATGGTGGCCAGCAAAATATACCAACCAAGGCGACTGTCATCGCTTGCGCCCTGAGAGCCAAACGATTTAAACCAAGCAACAACAATATCGCCAATCTCTTTACGAAAATAAATCATCACCGCCAGCAACGAGCCGACATGCACGGCAACATCAAAAGCTAAACCTTGATCCTGCCAGCCTAAAAGCTGTGATGGCAAAATAAGGTGTGCCGAGCTGGAAATAGGTAAGAATTCAGTGAGGCCCTGTATAATGGCTAAAACGATGATCGCAAGAATGGTCATTCGAAAGCTACCTTCCATAGTTTTTGTTGAGATTTATCATAGCCCTGCCAAAGCTCAGCGATGGTCGCTTGCGCAATGGGGTGGTAAAAATCCGGGGCTATTTCAAATAAAGGCCAAAGCACAAAAGCATTTTTAGTAATTTCATCTCGCGGTAGTTGCGCTGGCGTATCGCAAATCACATCGTCGTAAAAGAGTAAGTCGAGGTCCAACGTGCGTGGACTAAACTTTTTATCTGCCGGAGTACGGCCATGATCCCGTTCAATTTGCTTTAATAAAGCGCATACTTGATGCAGCGTCATATCGGTATCGACGCCAGCAACCGAGTTATAAAAGTTACTGCCATTAAAGCCGACCGCTTCACTTTCAAACACACTGGAGTGCTCTAAGGCGCCGAAATAATAGCGCAGCGCAGATAAACCTTTGCTTAAGTTTTCGTGCTTGTTGATATTAGAGCCCAAGCTAATGTAAATACGCGCCATAACTAGTGCTTGCTACGGGTGATCATCACCCCCACCGTTTGTGCTTGTGGTACGGCTGCAGGTTTGCTGACCTTGATGCTCACCTTATTGGTGGCAAACTCTGCTAGGATGAGTGCCGCTAACTGCTCTAAAAGGGTTTCCAACAGCTCGACCGGTTTCGCAATACAGTGCTCGGTCACACGGCGGCTCACTTCGGCATAATCTATTGTCTGAGATAGGTCATCGCTGGCTGCCGCAGCGGCAATATCACAATCCATTTCGATGTCAAAATACAGGCTCTGTTTACATTCTTTCTCAAAGTCGTACACTCCTATTATGGTGTCGACCTTTAGTTGCGATATATAGACTTTATCCATCTCTTCGGCTCCAATGCCAGCTGGTCGGATACCTACGCGGCGTTAAACTCAGTACCCTGAGCCAGACAAACTGCTCAAATAAACAATGAGCGGCGATAATAGCCCAAAACGTACAATTAAAAAATAAGGATGACAGTGTTAGCGGCGTTAATGTGCATTTTTGCCTACCTCTTAGGCTCGGTCTCATCGGCAGTACTGATTTGTCATCTGTTTGCGTTGCCAGACCCAAGAAAAGCGGGCTCAAAAAATCCCGGTGCCACGAATGTTTATCGTTTAGGCGGCAGACTGCCTGCGGTGATGGTGCTGTGCTTTGATATTTTAAAAGGCACCATACCCGTATGGGGAGCCTACTTTATGGGCATAGATCCTATCTATTTAGGCTTGGTTGCCGTGGCCGCATGTTTAGGGCACATCTACCCACTCTTTTTTGGCTTTAAGGGCGGCAAAGCCGTGGCCACCGCCTTTGGGGCCTTACTGCCGATAGGTTTATCGCTCGGGGGATTGCTTATTCTTACTTGGGCCAGTGTCGTTGCGCTGACTCGCTATTCGTCGTTGGCAGCATTGGTAACCGTGTCGTTAGCGCCACTATACACTTGGTTGATTAAACCCTTATACACTCTGCCTGTCACGTTTTTAACCGTCGTCATTATTTTTCGCCACCGCGCTAATATGGTGCGTTTATTCAAAGGTGAAGAGCCAAAGGTTGGCGAGAAGAAAAAAGCCGAGTAACACTCGGCTAGTATTTATAAGTCGATAACCAAACGATAACTACTTTGGCCACTGGCCCAATATTTGCGTTCAAACGGTGTGATCGCGGTGTCGCTATGATAAGGCTCGACAGCCGTTGGGTGCCCTGCTAGTTCCAGCGCTCTGGCGAACTCACGAACATAAATATGCCAATTGCTGCGCAGCTCTAGACGTCCGCCTAAGGCAACAATAGTCGGAAAAATAGCAGCGCCGTGCCAGCGCCGTTGGATATGCTTAGCCTTGGGCCAAGGGTTCGGATAGAGCAAGTAGTGATGACTCGGTTGCCACTGAGCTTGCTTTGCCAAGCGCCAAAAGTCATTCAAGTCTGCTTGCACTAGCAGGTACTCTCCTCCCTCATCTTGGCGGTACTGCACGTCGTGTTTGTGCAAACGATGCGCTGACTTATCAACACCAATAATCAAAGCATCAGGGTGCACTTTAGCTAAATTGGCGGTACTTTCACCAACACCACAACAGGAGTCCAAAATGATAGGTCCGTTGGCTTGTTGTACTTTATCGTTTACTTCATCAAAAGCGCGCTGAGTGTGCGCGGCGATCGGTTTTTTAAACTCAGCATTAAGGTGCTTAGTGACGATATCATCGAGCTTGTCATGAAGGCTCGGTTGGTTCGAAACAATCGCGCGAGAACTTGCATCAACCATCAGTGACGTAACCCCACACCTTTGCGAATTAAAGTCAGTGCCAAGGTAAATAAGGCGGTGATAAACAGTAGCAACACCGCAAATGATACCCAAATATTGACATCCGATACCCCTAAAAAGCCAAATCTAAAGGCATTAACCATGTAAATGATCGGGTTGATTTGCGACACTCCCTGCCAAAACTCAGGTAGCAGAGTAATGGAATAAAACACCCCGCCAAGGTAGGTCAATGGTGTGAGCACAAAGGTCGGGATGATGCTGATGTCATCGAAACTATTGGCATAAACCGCGTTAATCAATCCACCTAAAGCGAATACTGCTGAGGTCAGAATAACCGTGGCGATAATCACAAATATATTATGAATTTGGATATCGACAAAAAACAGCGACACTAAGGTCACCATTAAACCTACGAGCATGCCACGAGCCATACCCCCACCCATGTACCCTAATACAATAATGTAATTGGGCACGGGCGCCACCAGCAGCTCTTCAATGCTTTTTTGAAACTTAGTAGAGTAAAAACTAGAGGCCACATTCGAGTAGGAGTTGGTGATCACCGACATCATAATAAGTCCGGGGACAATAAACTCCATGTAGGTAAAGCCGCCCATTTCGCCAATACGCGAGCCAATTAAACTGCCAAAGATAACGAAGTACAGGGTCATGGTAATCGCGGGAGGCACAAGGGTTTGCACCCAGATACGCAAAAAGCGAATACACTCTTTAATCCAAATACTTTTTAGCGCCACGCCATACTTCAACATTAAGACTGTCCTCGCTCTTGATTCAACAAACCCACAAACAATTCTTCCAGGCGGTTAGCCTTATTGCGCATACTCAATACCGTGTTGCCTTGCGCCGTTAAGGCATTAAAAACCTCATTCAAACCTTGTGATTTCGCTACTTCCACCTCAACGGTGTGCTCATCGCTCAGGGTGAATTCGTAGCCAGGCAAGCTCACCGGCTTAGCCGGTTGTTGCAAATCGAGAATAAAGGTTTCTTTGTCCAACTTAGCTAGCAACGCTTTAATTGTAGTGTGCTCAACAATAATACCTTGGTCGATAATAGCGATGTTTTTACACAGCAACTCCGCCTCTTCGAGGTAATGAGTAGTTAGGATAATAGTCACCCCTTGGCGGTTAATTTCGCGCAAAAAATCCCACATTGAGCGCCGTAATTCGATATCAACCCCGGCCGTTGGCTCATCCAAGATAAGCAACTTGGGCTCGTGCATTAACGCCCGTGCAATCATTAATCGGCGTTTCATCCCGCCGGAGAGGCTGCGTGCTTGTTTGTCTTTTTTATCCAGCAAGCCTAATTGCTTTAGGTACTTATCTGCACGTTTATGGGCTTCGCCGCGCGGCACACCATAATAGCCCGCCTGGTTCACCAGGATTTGTTGCAAGGTTTCAAACTGACTGAAGTTGAACTCTTGTGGTACTAAGCCCAACTCTGACTTCGCCGCCTCTAGGTCAGTATCAATGTTGTGGCCAAATACTTCGACTTTACCTGAGGTTTTGTTCACTAACGATGAAATCACCCCGATGGTGGTCGACTTACCGGCACCATTGGGGCCTAACAAAGCAAAAAAGTCGCCTTGCTGTACTTGCAGGTCGATCCCTTTCACTGCTTGTACGCCATTTTTATAGGTTTTGGTGAGTCCTTCAATATTCAATGCCACTGTCATTTACTTTTGCTCTCCATAACCCCAACGTGAGGTCAATTGTTGTTCGATTCCGAGGTGGTCGAGGATCCGCGCCACCATAAAGTCCACCAACTCAGCAATACTCTGCGGTTGATGATAAAAGCCCGGCGCTGCCGGCATAATAGTGACCCCTAAGCGCGATAGCTTGAGCATATTCTCAAGATGAATTTCATTAAAAGGCGTTTCCCGGGGCACTAAAATTAACTGTCCACGTTCTTTGATGACCACATCCGCAGCGCGCTCAAGGAGGTTGTCCGAGGCACCAACGGCAATGGCGGATACTGCACCAGCGCTGCATGGGCACACCACCATTTTTTTCGGTGCCGCTGAGCCCGAAGCCACAGGACTAAACCAGTTGTCTTTGCCAAACACCTGCAGTTGTCCAGGTTGGGCGCTAAAGCGCTCGCTCAACTGTGCCGTGGCTTTTTGCTCATTCGCAGAGAGTTTGATGTTCGATTCGGTGTCCAGCACCACCCGCGCCGCACTGGAAATTAACACAAACACCTGATGCCCTTGCTGAAGTAACACTTCGAGCAGACGCAAACCATAGGGAGCGCCCGAGGCGCCACTAAAGGCTAAGGTGATTGGTTCTTTAAATTGGCTCATACCTTTTCCTTAATCGCTAAGGCATCAAGTAAACGTTGATGAATGCCGCCAAAGCCGCCATTACTCATGACCAATATATGGCTGTTCGGCGCGGCTTCGGCAATGATGTTCTCTACGAGCGTATCGATATCGTGTTCACAGTGCGCGCCCGCTTTGTCAGCTTGCTCTGTCAATGACCACCCCAGATCGGGGGGCTGGTATAAAAAGCAGCTATCAGCCGCCTGCAATGACGCCATCAGGGTGTCTTTATGTACGCCCATTTTCATGGTGTTCGAACGCGGTTCCAGCACTGCAATAATACGCTCTTCGCCTACCTTAGCACGAAGCCCGGCCAGGGTAGTGGCAATTGCGGTAGGGTGATGGGCAAAATCGTCATAAACGGTGACCCCCGCTACTTGGCCCTTTAATTCCATCCGCCGTTTTGGCGATTGAAACTGCTCTAGTGCAGTAGTACTGGTTGCCACCGCCACTCCAGCGTGACGCGCGGCAGCGATCGCCATCAAAGCGTTATTCACGTTGTGCTCGCCAATTGCCTGCCAGTTTACGCAGCCTTGCACTTCACCCTGATAAAGTACGTCGAAGGTACTGCCATCGGCGCTACGCAGACGATAATGCCACTGCTGTGGGGCCAGTACTTCATATTCGCTCCAACAGCCTCGGTCGATCACTTCTGCCAAGGCGTGATCCTGTTGCGGATAAATCACCTTGCCGCTGCCTGGTAAGGTGCGCATCAGGTGATGAAACTGGGTTTGTATTGCCGCTAAGTCTGGAAATATATCGGCGTGATCAAACTCTAAGTTATTTAGTACTAAGGTACGTGGCAGATAGTGGACAAACTTGCTGCGCTTATCAAAAAATGCGGTATCGTACTCATCCGCCTCAATAACAAAAAAAGGCGTCTCACCTAGGCGTGCCGACACGCCAAAGTTTTGCACCACTCCGCCAATGAGAAAGCCCGGCTTGAGCCCTGCGTACTCCAGTATCCACGCTAACATACTCGCCGTGGTGGTTTTACCATGAGTGCCGGCCACAGCAAGCACCCAACTGTCGCGCAGTAGGTGCTCCTTTAACCACTCAGGGCCGGAGGTATAGCGCAAGCCTTTATCTAATACATACTCGACACAAGGATTGCCGCGACTCATGGCATTGCCAATGATAACCACATCGGGAGCCGGGCTAAGTTGGCTCGGATCATAGCCCTGTACGAGTTCAATCCCCAGCTGCTCCAGTTGGGTGCTCATAGGCGGGTAAACATTTTCATCAGAGCCGGTTACCTGATGCCCTAAAGCCTTGGCAATAGCGGCGATACCACCCATAAAGGTGCCGCAAATGCCGAGAATATGTATGTGCATAGAATTTTCCATTGGCGAAAAGAAAGCCGCTCAGCACCTTAGTCATACTGAGCGGCTCTATATGATGCCAAAATAACTTAGATAGGTGAACCCGGCGGCATAGGTAAAGGTTTAAAGCTTTGCGGCCACTGACCGCGCTCTAGGAATTGGTTAATGGCATCGGCCAAGTGTTGTTTAAAGGCACTTTCGCCGCTACTCACGCTGCCCAGCAGCTTATCTTGTTGATAGTCATCGGCAATTTGCCGTAAGTAGTACTTGAATTGAGCTTGTACTTCAGGCGCCACTTTGTCGCTACTGACTAAATTAACAAAATGCTGAGCACTCAACCACTGAATGCGATGTTGCACTTTCGCCGCCATCGCGCTGGGATGCTCATTATCAAAAATGCGGGCAACAAACTGCTCAAGTAAGTTATCGAGCCCAAACGCTTGCTCGCTACGGGCCCCTTGTTGGGCAAGGCGGTTCAGACGTTCAGGGTGAAACAACAGTGCTAACGTATGATTTGCCGCCACCTCAGGAAGCGCCATGGCATCAAGGGTGATCCCGGTACGCCCTTTTACACTTTCACGGGTTGGGTATTCGCCATAGGCTTTCGGTGGGATCAACGCCACCACACTCTCGGGTAACACTAACTGCTGCGCATCGAGAGTTGCCAATAGCGCTTGAAACGCACTTTGTTGGCGCTCTCGAGCAACGACTTGGGTTCCTTGCACCGGTTGCGCACTGCGCACTTCATAACTGTAATCAACGCCCCCGACTAACTTCACCGCCGCCTCAACTTGATAGCGGTGAAATAGATACAAGGGCACTAGCACTTCCTCCAGCTGCGATAAGGAGGTGCCCGCTTTGACATTCTCGATACCAAATCGCGCCAGTGCCTGTTTGCGCACTTGCATCACACGTTGTAGCTCAGCGGCAGGGTCTTCACCATTATCCCATAGGTGACCGCTGGGGTGGGCGCCGCCTTGAGCTCGGGCATCGCGATCAGAGATAAACTCTAACCCCAATTCACGATTTTGCGCCAAAATAGCATGCAACTGTTCGCCTTCGTCCTGGCCACGAAAATCACTGTAGCCATATTTGATTACTTGCTCATCCCACAGCCCCATGCCTTTGGCATAACCCTTAGTGGTATCTAACTGACCTTGCTGATTGAGCGCCACTAATGGGTGCGGATAATCCATGACCGAGGCTCGGGCACGGCTTGAGGCGGCAAAGTTATGAGCGATCCCTAGTGTGTGGCCTATTTCATGCGCACTGAGTTGACGGATGCGATCGAGCGCCATGGCTTGTAGCTTCTCGGTAACCTCATCACCCTTTTTATAGGGGGCAGCCAAGGCTTCGGCTATTAAAATGTCTTGGCGTACACGCAGCGATCCCAAGGTTACATGACCTTTGATAATCTCTCCGGTACGCGGGTCAATCACTGAGCCACCATAAGACCAGCCCCTCGTGGCGCGATGGACCCACTGAATCACGTTATAGCGCACATCCATAGGGTCGGCATGCTCAGGCAGCATTTTCACTTGGAAGGCATTTTTGTAGCCCGCCTTTTCAAAGGCAGTGTTCCACCACTTGGCACCATCGAGTAATGCTGTGCGCACCGGCTCTGGCACCCCGGGGTCAAGGTAGTAAACGATGGGCTTAACGGCTTCACTTATGGCTTTATTCGGGTGTTTTTTCTCCAGTCGATGGCGCGGGATATAGCGCACATACATGCTCTCCCCCAGTGGCGCCGAATAGTCTTTATGCTCGATACTCCAATAACCCGACTGCGGGTGAAACTCGCGCGGTTGATAATTGTCGTCTGGCAATGCAATCAATGAGTGATGCATATGCACAGTCAGCGCATAAGGGTCGGCACTGACTTGCTTTACGTATTCACCAGGCTTAGTGCCGCTAAACGTTAGCACCGCTTCCAGCTCGGTATTGTTCACAAAAGACTTACTGCGCGGCATGTGCACGGCGCTACGTGAGGTGTCTAAGTTAAAGTGGCCTTGCTTACGCGCCGCTAAAGTGCGGCTCACGCCATGTACATCACTCAGCAGGTAGGGAGTATAATCAATCACCACCCGAGTATCGGTGAGCGCTTTAATTTCAAACCCGTGGAGAATGCTTGAGGCAAACGCTTCGCGCACGCTTTGCTGTTCCGCCTGATTACTGCTAGAAGCTCGGTAATAGCTATTCAGGGCACGTAGCATGACCTTGTTGCCCATACGCTCAAACTGCGCCAAGTAGGTATTGCCCAACTGACCGCGATCTAAACCAATATCGTTCGAACCGACACCATAGGGTAAGCTTTGTTGCAGCAAAAACGGCTGTTTAAGTTTATCTACTTCCAAGTACAGTTTGCCTTCATCATTGGCATAGTAAAAAGTGAAATAACCAGGATACTTGCTCATATTTTGCGTAAACTGGCTGATAGACTTAATTGCTGCGTGCGCTTGGGTTATCATAGGCAGCAACAAGAGGAACAGTGCGATTCGTAGTATCTGCGGTTTCACCATGGTTCTCACTTTGTTATTGGTATCGTTTGTAGAGTGTAGAAATTATCGCCATTGAGTATATCCGCTCGGCGCCAATCTACAACCGCAACACGATAAATAAACAGCGTATTCTGAGCGGTACTCTCTCACATTTTCAGCCGCTTAGGCCCAACAGACTAAGGAACAAAACAGCATGCGCAGACTCCCTCCGGTATTGCTAGAAGACGGTTGCCCACGCGATCTTATCTCCCTTATTCGCACCATTTTGGCGGCGTGTAAGGAGATTTCTTTCCGAGTCAGTCAAGGTGCTCTTTCTGGCGTACTTGGCTCCACCTTAGATGAGAATATTCAAGGTGAAACACAAAAGAAACTAGACGTGTTATCGAACCAACTCCTCAAAGATATCTTGTTGGAGTCAGGTTATGTTAAAGCCATTGCCTCTGAAGAGGAAGAAGGGACCGTAGCCGGTAACCCTGAGGCCGACTACATTGTTGCCTTTGACCCGCTTGATGGTTCTTCTAATACCGATATTAATTCCCTCGTGGGCACTATTTTCTCGGTGATGCGCGTACCTAAAGAGGCCGATGCCAGCGATCCAGCCATTTTCCTACAAAAAGGTGAGCAACAGGTCGCGGCGGGTTATGTTTTATATGGCCCATCAACGATGCTGGCGCTCACCACAGGTAAGGGCACTCGCCTTTTCACCTTAGATAGAACCCACGGCAGCTTCTTGCTAACGCAAGATTTTGCTTCGGTGCCAGCACAGACCCAAGAATTCGCAATTAATGCCTCTAACCAACGACATTGGCAAGCACCGATGCAGCAATACATCGCCGATTTACTTGCCGGTAAGAGCGGCCCACGTGGCAAAAACTTTAATATGCGCTGGATAGCCGCCATGGTCGGCGATGTCCATCGCGTGCTCTGTCGCGGCGGCCTGTTTACCTACCCGGCCGATACTAAAAACCCCGACAAGCCTTACAAACTTCGCCTCCTTTATGAAGCCAACCCGATGGCTATGCTGATTGAACAAGCTGGAGGTTTGGCAAGTACGGGCGAGCAGCGGATTATGGAAGTAGAGCCGCAGCAAATTCACCAGCGTGTCGCGGTGATTCTCGGCTCGAAAGACGAAGTAGAAACCTGCTTAAGCTATCACCAATAACATAAAGGCACCCTAGGGTGCCTTTTTTACTTTTCTATTGGTAAGTCATGGCGGGCGCCCCATTCACTCCAGGAGCCGTCATACACTTGTAGATTCCGATAGCCGCATTCATAGGCAGCAAGCGCAAGGATGCAAGCGGTGATCCCGGAGCCACAGCTAAATTGTAACTGCTGCACATCTGGGGCAACCAAGTCATTAAAGCACTGCTGCAATGCCGCAACGTCTAATAAAGCGCCGTCTTTAATTAACCGCGCATACGGCAAGTTAGCACAGTGCGGAATGTGTCCGCTGCGCATGCCCTCACGGGGCTCTTCTGCGGTGCCATTAAAGCGTGGCACCGGGCGTGCATCCAATAATAAAGTGTGACGTTGGTCTATACTCGTGAGCACTTGCTCAGCATCAATAAAGTAGCCTGCTCGTGGCTGCGCCACAAAGTTACCTTGGGCTGGCGGCTCACTCCAACCTTGCTGCACCGGTAACTCGGCACTGCGCCAAGCAGGTAGGCCTGCGCATAATACTTTAACATTATCAAAGCCAAAAGCTTTGAACATCCACCATGCACGTGCGGCACTGAACAACCCCTGATCGTCATAAACAACAACTTCGGAGTCTATATTGACACCAGCGACGCGCATTTCATGCTCGAACTGTTCGGCGCTGCACAACATGTTGGGCCAAGGGCTGTTGTGATCCGCCAACGCCGATTTTATATCAAACCGTCGAGCACCTCGGATCACCGTCGCTGGCGAGTATGTGCCAGATTTACCCGGTAACAGCATGCCGGCATCGAAAATTATCAACTCGGGCTTATCTAGCTTTGATGCCAATTCAGCCACTGATATCTGTTGTTCCATGTCGATAGCACCTTTTGCGCTTGCAAGTGGAGTTCGACGTTAGCAGAACTCTGGCTGGCGCACCACCTCAATTATCTCTGTGGTAGAAATAGAGGGAGTACGGGGTAAATAGACGACCTCACATACTTCTTTAAGGTCATCGAACTTGCCTTGCCAATCATCGCCCATCACTAGTATGTCCGCATTGTAGGTTTCAATATAATGGCGCTTGAGTTCTAAAGACTGCTCTAAGAACACATCGGATACACACTTTAACGCGGCAATGATATTCATACGATCTGCTTGCGCATAGACCGGAGCACGGCCTTTTTTTCGTACATTCAGGGCATCGGAAGATACCCCCACTATCAGCTCATCGCCAAGCGCTGCGGCACGTTCTAGGATATTGACATGGCCGACATGAAATACATCAAAAGTACCGAACGTTATTATTTTAGTTGTCATATAGGTAGCTTACTATTCTCTTCGCACTGTTGCCGTCAAGCCTCCCTGCTAGGCGTTCTATCGTGGTTTGGTTTTGTTGGTTATGAAATTTTTGTGGCTGATGTAATGCCTCTTCAATGGCCCTTATCACATCAGAAGCTTTATCTGCTTTAAAGCACAGCGGCTCAAAATAGGAGATATCATCGTCTAAACGTGCTTTAAAGCGGTACGCAAAAGGCCCTCGGTAAGACCATCTGAGCTTGTAGAAGTTGCACCACACTACCGGCTTACCCAGCGCAAAGAACTCAAAAATAGCCGACGACGCATCCGACACCAAGACATCAGCGAGCGCCATAAAAGGGACTAAATTAAACTCTTCAAGTTGACTCACATACACATGCTCATACTGCTGCCATCGCTGTAATAAGCGTTGATGCTTTTGATATTTGTCTTTTGTTTGCGAAAAATAATGCGGCTTAATAATTACATTGCAGTGTGTTAGGTTTGCCAGCCAGTTTTTAGGCAGCCGCTCCAGCGAGCTTGGATAAAAAGTCGGAGCGTAAAGCACCGTGGGCTTACTGGCATCAAGGCCGAAGTTTTTATGGCTTGGTAACGGATACTGTGGTTGACTCAATAATGGGTCTAACTTGGCGTATCCAGTGTCAACAAACGTCGAGTCTGGATAAAGTGTGTGTAAGCGGTTCAAACGGTGCTGACCTTCAACAAAGCGCACTGAAGTTGCATTATTCGAGGCATCATAGTAACACGCCTTGGGGCCAATGCCGTGCTGCATCAACGCCGTTTTTACTATGCTATTTAGCTCTGCAATATCCGCGAAAGCCTTACCAAATATAACCCAATCAGCGCCGCATTGACGATAAAACGCGACCGCTTGTGATTCACTTTGCAGCCAATGCGCATTTAAATCATGGGCCTTTATTGCATATTCTGCGGCCGCATTGAGCGCCGCGTCTTCTTGCTTATAAAGCACCACCACGGTCTGTGCACCACGTTGATTAAGCTCATCGATAACAGGCAAATATTGAGGCAAGTAGTACAGGTGTAAAACGTCGAAAAAAACCTTCATACAACGGTGCGAAGCGGAAAAAACATTCGCCCATCATACTAAAAAACCGAATTGTTTGCCTAATTGTACCCTGACTACCTATAAAAATGCCGCCAATATCATTGTGGCGGCATACTTTGTGACCCGAATAGGACTAATCGATAAGCTGATATTGCTCCTTGAGCACCGCTATAATTTCACTGCGCGGGTCGGTAGGAATTTGCAGTGGCTCGCCAATGATTTTACTAGCAATGCCAACGTAAGTGTCAGACACGTGCATCATTACTTCAACCGGCAACTTATAGTCTTGAGCGAGTTGCTCACGCTCAGCCATGCGCCCTTTATTTAGCAACACATCGCTGTCGGGGACATTATTGATAAGTAGCTGACGAAACCCCTCTTTGGAGTTTTCAATGATTTTACCATCGCGGTATGCGGGACCATCCCAAATACGTGAAGAGTCTGGCGTACCTACCTCATCAATGTAGATTAACTGCTCATTGCCCTGCATGTCTTCGACGTAACCGAATTCGAACTTAGTATCGACAAAGATTTGATCTAACTTCGCCAGCTCAGCGCTGATCACATTAAATCCTTGCACCAATAAGTGCTCATACTTTGCCACATCAGCTGCTGAGCTAAAGTTGAATGCATCTAGGTTATCGGTGATGTTTTTGCGCGTGATGTTTACATCATCCACGGCTGGCACGTCATCTAGCCCTTCAATAATGCCCTTGGTCGATGGCGTGATCAGCACTTCGTCTAACTTTTGGTTCGCGGTGAGCCCCTCAGGTAAATCAATGCCGCAGAAAGAGCGAATACCTTTGGCATAATCACGCCACATGCTACCAGTGATATATTGACGAGCAATGGCTTCCACTTTTACTGTTTTGGCTTTACGCACAATCCATACGTATGGGTGTGGAATATCCACAATATGGTTGCCAGCAAGTCCGGCGGCATCAAATTGTTTAAACCAGTGCGCAGCCACAGCATTCAGTGCAATGCCCTTGCCTGGAATGCCGTTTAAGCCCTGCTCACCTTGCCAAATACAATCAAACGCCGAGATCCGATCGGAGATAACCATAATTGCCAACTCGGTCCCCTGTGGCACCGCATACCCTTTCTCTGCAATTAAGCGAGCACTGTCTTGCTCGGTTAACCAGTAAACGGAACGCACTTTGCCGCTGTGCACCGGACCTTGAGTGCGAATAGGTAGATCATCGTTTACATCTAAGACTTTGTAGTTGCTCATGGTTACTCCAAGTAAGGGCTAATTTCGATACACCGACCGAGGCTGTGAGCGCGCTATGATAGTTCAGCTGGCAGCGAAGATAAAGATAATCGCCGCAACAAAGCGGACTTTTGTCCTATCTTTTTTATTCTCGACACTGGTTAGCCCTTGTACCTGTCATTTAAAGTTAATATTGCGGTAAACTAAACAACATCTTTTTGCTATAGGGACACGACAGTGGATTTAGCGAGCAGCACTCAGGGCAAGCGATACCTTATGTATATTTCGCAAAATTACTCCTATGCGATCTTACGCCCTTTACAACAGGTTATTCGTGCCCATGGCGGCGAAGTAAAATGGTTTTTAGAAGGCGATGAAGTCAACCCTGACTTCCTTGCTGAGAATGAACAGCAGGTATTTGATATTAAAGATGTCATTGCCTGGCAACCTCACGCAAGTTTTGTCCCTGGCAATGTGATTCCCAGTTTTGTGCCTGGAAGAAAAGTAGCTGTGTTTCACGGTTTCGATTCAGGCAAACGGAATCGTAGAGGACATTTGGATCACTTTAATATTCGAGGCTGCTTTGATCTTTATTGTACACAAGGGCCTAGCACCACAACACGCTTTCAACAGTTAGCCCAGCAACATGGTTTTTTTCGTGTCCGCGAAACGGGTTGGTCAATGCTCGACCCACTGTTTAGTCCCACACCTAATAACCCTTATAGCAGCACTGACTCGCGCCCGACTTTATTGATTTGTTCAACCTTTTCCAAGCGCTTGTCACTGGCCCCAGTGTTGGTTGAGCGCATTAAAGAGCTTCGCGATAGCGGTAAATACCGTATTTTAGTGCAGTTCCATCCGAAGATGAGTGCAGATATCGTGGCGCAATATAAAGCCATGCAAAATGACAGTCTCAGCTTTGTTGAAACTGACAATGTTATTCCCCTGTTGCAAGCAGCGGACGTGATGCTCTGTGATACTTCTTCGATTCTACTGATGTTTTTATTACTGCGTCGCCCGGTGGTTACTTTTAATAATCAAGCCCCTGCATCGCACCTTCTCAATGTAACCGATGCGACGCAGGTTGAAGCGGCAATAGACCAAGCGCTGACCCGACCGCCTGAGTTAATGGCTAATATCGAGTCTTTCTGCCAGCAACTGCATCCCTATCAAGATGGTCGCTCAAGTGAGCGCGTATTGGCGGCGACCAATGACTTAATTATCAGTGACGGCGCTGAGCTAAAAGCCAAGCCCCTTAACTTGCTGCGCCAGTTTAAGATGCGTAAAAAATTGGCATATTGGCGTTGGTAACGGGCCATTGATCGCATTGCGCTGGCCCTAAAACATGACTGTGATACAGTAACAACAATTGCAAGTCAGCGGTATTGAACGTGATGATTGAAATAGAAAAGCTATGGTTTTCTTGGCATGGTGAACACCACACGCCCACTCTAGCAATAGACTCGTTGCACATAAAAAAAGGTGAGCATGTTTTTTTACACGGCCCCAGCGGCACCGGTAAATCAACGCTCCTGTCGTTACTGGCGGGGATCCAAACCCCGCAACGCGGGCACATTCGCATTGCCGATACCGATCTCAGCGCCCTGAGCAGCGCCAAACGCGATCAGTTTCGTGCCGATCACCTTGGCTATATTTTTCAAAACTTTAATTTACTGCCCTACCTTAGCCCTATCGACAATGTCACCTTAGCCCTGGCTTTTTCCGCTGTTCGCCGCCAACGAGCGCAACGCGCCGGTATGGCAATGAACGAACTGGCAGCCACCTTGCTTACTCAGCTCGGTTTAGATGCTAGCCATCATCATCAAGCGGTCAATACCTTGAGTATTGGTCAGCAGCAGCGCGTAGGTGCAGCGCGGGCGGTCATTGGTGAGCCCGAAGTGATCATCGCCGATGAACCCACTTCCGCCCTTGATGAGGACAACCGCAAGGCGTTTATCGAGTTGCTGTTCGAGCAAACCGACAAGACCGGCGCCACGGTGGTATTTGTGAGCCACGAAAAGTCCCTCGCGCCGCTGTTCTCCAAGGTAGTAAGCCTAAGTGAAGTTAATCAGCTTGCAGGAGTGGCGTCATGATTTTGCTAAAACTCGCCAGCAAAAGCTTATTTAACCGTAAGGCCAGCGTATTACTCAGTGTCTTGACCATTGCTATTAGCGTTATGATGCTGTTGAGTATTGAACGAGTACGTGTGGATGCCAAATCGAGCTTCGCCAATACCATCTCGGGCACCGACTTGATTGTTGGCGCGCGTACCGGCGATATCCAACTATTACTAGCTTCAGTATTTCGCATTGGCCATATGAACAATGGCGTTAGCTGGCAAAGCTATCAAGCCATTAGTAGTAAGCGCGGCGTTGCTTGGAGTATTCCACTGTCGCTCGGTGATGCCCACAAAGGCTTTGCGGTAATCGGCACCGACTTAAGTTATTTTGAGCACTTTCGCTATGCTAAGAAGCAGCCCTTGCGCTTTGCCCAGGGCCACGCTTTTGCCGACGTAAACGAAGTGGTGCTTGGCGCTGACGTTGCTCAAACATTGGGCTATCAACTTGGCGACAACATTGTTGTTGCTCATGGCATGGGAAACACCAGCTTTGACCAACATGATGATAACCCCCTGACCATCGTTGGTATACTGGCGCCGACCGGCACCCCAGTGGATAAGTCTGTGCATGTGCCGTTAAAAGCAATTGCGCTGATGCACGGCAGCGCTCAAGCCGACTCGCACGAGCACGAGCACGAGCACGAGCACGAGCACGATGAGCATACATCTCACCCAAGCGAACGCCATGAACATGACCAACACCATGGGCAAAAACACGCACCGCACCAAGATTTAGTCGGTACACCGAAACAGATTAGTGCCTTTTTACTTGGCTTCGACAGCCCACTATACAGCTTACAAGTACGTCACAATATCAACCAATATCAGCCTGAGCCATTGATGGCGATTATGCCCACAGTGACCCTGAGTCAACTCTGGGAAATGCTTGCCATCGTAGAAAAAATCTTGCTGTTGTTTTCCTTGGTGGTGGTCAGTGTCAGCCTGCTAGGGATGCTTACCACCTTGCTGGCAAACCTGTCGCAACGGCGCCGGGAGCTCGCTATTTTACGTTCTGTGGGTGCCAAGCCGTGGCATATTTTTTCCTTAATGAGTATGGAAGCCGTGCTGATCAGCGTTATTGGCACCGCCTTGGGATGTGGCTTATTTTACGCCGCCATGTGGGCCAGTCGGTCTTTGCTGCAAGCTCATGCTGGCATTAGCTTGAATATCACTCCTTTGTCAGGCTATGAACTGAGCTTAGTCGCAGGTATCATTATCGCTGGCTGGATTGTCGGAATACTGCCGGCAGCACGCGCTTATTTCTACTCGCTAAACGATGGTATGAGCATTAAAACCTAGGATATTTATGAAGTTTATTTACGCAAGTTTGGTGCTTTTGAGCACCGCGTTGACAGGCTCGGCAATGGCCAATGAGCCCCTGGAAATTTTTTGGGAAGACCTGGTGCCAGAAGGTCATGTTGCCGTCGATACACGCAATAATTCATCAAGCCACGAGGGCAGTGAGCAAAACTGGGTGCAGCCAAATTTAGATGCCCCAGTGGTACAAAAATACAATGGCAAAACCGTAAGCCTTCCCGGCTTTGTGGTGCCTTTGGAGGGCGACAACGAGTCCATAACTGAGTTTCTCTTAGTGCCTTATTTTGGCGCATGTATCCATGTGCCGCCACCACCACCGAATCAAATTGTGCATGTGACCATGAAAAATGGTGTGCCGATCGATAGCCTCTATGACGCGATAGTGGTGACCGGGGTCATGCAGGCTGATAGCTGGAGCGGTGAAATCGCAAAAACCGGCTACAAAATAGCTGGCGTCGGTGTTGCTCCCTTCGAGCTGTAGCAAAATCAATTGGCCAAGGACACCCCTTGGCCGCCCACCTCAGCGCTGACACTTTTTACAGTAAACCGTTGAGCGCCCGCCCAAACGTATTTCCGTCAGCGTAGTCGCACAACTTGTACAAGGCTCACCTTTACGGCCATAGACCAATAATTGCTGCGCAAAGTAACCGGGTTTACCATCACTTTGGGAGAAATCTTTTAATGTCGTGCCCCCCTGCTCAATCGCCGCCGCTAAGGTCGCCTTTATTAACGGTGTGAGCTTTTGATAGCGTGCAAGGCTGACTTTCCCGGCTTCGCGCTTAGGGTGAATCCCAGCTTTGAACAAAGATTCATTGGCATAGATATTACCGACCCCAACCACCACCTGGTTATCCATAATAAACTGCTTAATGGGCTGCTTCTTATTACGAGAGCGCGCAAACAACCACTGCGCATCAAAATCAGCGGTCAATGGCTCTGGCCCTAATTTTTGGAATACCGAGTGCACACTGTCCAGAGGCTGCCACAAACATGCGCCAAAGCGGCGCGAGTCATTAAGGCGCAAACTCAGGCCGTTCGCAAACTGAAACTCAATATGGTCGTGCTTTTTCAGCGCCGTGTTGCTATCAACTACCCGCAAATGCCCGGACATACCTAGGTGTAAAATCACCGCTCCCTCATCGCAGTGCAGCAGCAAATACTTTGCACGACGACTTACCTGAGTAATGACGTTACCTGCTAGGGCATAGATCTGTTCGCTCACCGGCCAACGCAGTTGCGGTTGATGAACATTTACTTGGGTAATGGTTTGCCCTTCAATGTGGGGGGCAATGCCTAAACGGCTTACTTCGACTTCGGGAAGCTCAGGCATAAGTTAGTTACTCGCTAAATGTATAAACAGCTGCTGCGCTTGGTGTGTCGTTAAGCTATACCAGCGCTGCTGTTGCTTGTTAAATAATCGATAGTGCTGCTGGTCTTTATAGAGCACATAAACATAGGGGTTCGGCTCTCCTGCAAGCGTTAAGGTTGCGGCTAAAAGAGGCGCTCCGCCAAGCGGCTCAGCTAACGGCGCTCTTAGTTGTTGCCAAGCGCCAACATTGGCTTCTAGCGTCTGAATATCAGCGCTTGGTTGCGCCGCTTCGCTGTCCTGTTGCATACGCCAGCTGGTGCCGATACGCTCAATTTTTATGCCGGGATATTCTAAAGTAAGAATATAACTCTGCGCGGGTAACAAGGGTTGCGGCCCTTTCGGTTCATCATCGCCACCTAGCCTATGATGTAAGCCATTGAATACAAAGATCATAATCAACATGGCGAAAATAATTAAGTTATTCCACCCTTTGCGCGAAAGTTTAATTGCAGCCATGGTTTATGCCCTATAGAAATTAATCCTCCCAGTGTAACCAAAAAGTCGTGCCCAAGCAGCCCATTTGCCGCTACCGCAGAGCTAAAAATTATTGCTACAATAACGGCAAAATATTTAGGAGAGTCGATATGGCAATGTATGTAGTGGGACACAAGATCCCTGATTCTGATTCGATCTGTGGTGCAATTGCACTGGCGTACTTAAAAAATCAAATTGGTGAAGAGGCGATCCCTACGCGTTTAGGCGAGGTATCACCGGAAACCCAGTTCATCCTTGACCGTTTTGGCTTCGAAGCGCCAGAACTGAAAATGAGCTACGCTGGGGAAGAGGTGTATATTGTTGATCACACAGAGAAAACTCAAGCCCCTGATGATATTGACCAGGCGACTGTAGTCGGCGTGGTCGATCACCACAAACTAGGCGATTTAACCACATCAACACCGCTTGAATGTTGGATTCGCCCGGTCGGCTGCTCAAACACTATCATTAAAATGATGTATGACTTCTACGGCGTCGATATTCCAAAAGATATCGCCGGTTTGATGATGTGCGCTATTTTAAGTGACACGGTGATTTTCAAGTCGCCGACTTGCACCACCGCCGATATCAAGTGTGTTGAGGCCCTTGCAGAGATCGCTGGTGTTGACGATGCCAAAGAGCTCGGCATGGAAATGTTCAAGGTTAAATCAGCCGTTGAAGGCACGCCAGTGCGTGATTTGGTCATGCGTGACTTTAAAGACTTCAATATGAATGGCAACCTAGTGGGCATCGGTCAGTTAGAGGTTATCGACCTAGCGGTATTTGACAACATAAAAGCCGAATTACATGCTGATCTTGCTAAGCTTAAAGAAGAGGGCAGTCGCCACAGTGTGCTGTTGTTGCTCACCGACATCATGAACGAAGGCTCGCAAATGCTCATCGCTTCTGCTGACGAAGGCATCATCGAAAGAGCCTACGGCGAACAAGTGGCTGACTCTCAGGTATGGTTAGACGGCGTACTTAGTCGCAAAAAGCAGGTAGTGCCACCGCTGCAAGACGCATTTGCAGGTTAATCCCCGCTTTTTAGTATGTTAAGCCAGCAACCTCGCTGGCTTTTTTATTGCCCACAACAAGGGCACAGCGGGTCTTTCTGCAATTGTATTGCCCTATGGCGCAAAGCCTCGCCATCAACACAGTGTAGCACTGCCGCTCCATTGCCCTTAAGCAAATAGTTAATGGCGAGCATGGCCTGTTGTGCACCGACAATGCCCAGCAAGGGCGAAATCACCCCGAGTGTGGCGCAATTAGCGGTGGGGTTATCTCTGTGCGGCGGAAACAGACAGGCATAACAGGGAGAGGTGCTATCGCCAAAGTCGAACAACGCAAGGTGCCCTTGGTGTCCCACCGCAGCGCCGCTGAGCAGCGGCACCTGCGCCTCTTCGCAGGTTTTATTGAGCAGATAACGGGTTTCAAAGTTATCACTGCAATCAAATCGCATCAAACCAAAAAGTCAATAAAGCCAGTATTCAGACAAGCTTTAAAAAACCATTTAAAGGGTACTGTTCATCACGTAGCTGTGGTATGGTTTCTCATGTCAGATTTAATGAAAAGCAAGGAAGCAAAATGGCAAATCTCTCCTCTCCCGCTGAGTGTAAAAATTTATGTCAGAATAAAGAGTTTATAAAAACTCTCCATCTTGCAAGGAACCAAGTTGGCATTATGGTTAGGATGGCTAACGATCCATTAACCTATGACCCGATAAGAGCTAAAAGGATGTTAGGAACCGTTATCAAGAAAAATGCCAATGGTGGTTTTGAATTTGGTAGGGTTAGTACAGATGTGATACACGGTGAGGAAGTTCTCCCTAATGGCTTTACAGGCTCATCTCAATATATCAAGGACGCTACCGCGATTCTTATTGGAGTGGCTCCAAACTGGAGAGGTAGCAGAATAATTCGTGCTCAAAGAATATATACCACCCTCTCCAAAGACCTGAATTGCCCAATTTTCATCATGGGGAGTGGTTCAGGCACCATAACTAAGCTTTGGGTTGCAGACGAAGACTCTATGGAGGAGTTCTTTTGGAAAAAATAGCTTACTTTCTGACTAGTGCAATTATATTAGTCTCTTACTCTACATACGCTAAAGTTCTTGATGAGAAACAAGTATTCTTCGATAGAACTTCAGTGACAGAACTAATTGGTAATCCTGAGAAGTTTTCCAGAAAAAGAGTTTCACTAAATGGTTATTACTCTGAGTTAGGAACTCCCTTTCTATACCTGACTCCAACCCATGCGCAAATAGATGACAATGAGTCAGCTGTGTCAATCTTAGTTGTAGACTCACAAAAAGATTCAAACTTATTTGATAATTGCGCTGGTAGCTGGGTAAGGGTTACGGGAACTTTATTTCCTACGGTGCAAAAAGTCAGCTATAGGCTTTCCTATCGGCTAGCTATTGACAAAGCGGAAAAGCTTCCCGAACACATTGACTGCTTTAGTCCATCAAAAAGCGAGTCAGATTAACCGCTTACCTGTATAAACTTGCACTTACCCGCAACAGGGGCACTGCGGGTTTTTCTGCAATTTTATTGCCCTATGGCGCAAAGTCTCGCCATCAACACAGTGCAGCACGGCCGCTCCATTGCCCTTAAGCAAATAGTTGATGGCGAGCATGGCCTGTTGTGCACCAACAATGCCCAGCAAGGGCGAAATCACCCCGAGTGTGGCGCAATTGGCGGTGGGGTTATCACTGTGCGGCGGAAACAGACAGGCATAACAGGGAGAGGTGCTATCGCTAAAGTCGAACAACGCAAGGTGCCCTTGGTGTCCCACCGCAGCGCCGCTGAGCAGCGGCACCTGCGCCTCTTGGCAGGTTTTATTGAGCAGATAACGGGTTTCAAAGTTATCACTGCAATCAAGCACTAAATCACACCCTGACAACGCCGCGCTTAGAGTGTGCGCGCTCGCCCGTTGACACAGCGGCTCTAGGGTAATATCGCTATTTAAGCTAGCTAATACTTTATTCGCCGCCTTCGTTTTAGCTTGTCCGAGATGATTAAGCTTGAACAAAATTTGCCGCTGGAGGTTAGATAGCTCGACCTCATCATCATCCATAAACCGCACTTTACCCACGCCGCTGGCGGCAAGGTAAAGCAGCGCGGGGCTGCCTAAGCCGCCGCAACCGACCACCAGCACGGTGGCTTGCTTAAGGCGCAACTGCCCCGCCTCACCCACATCATCAAGCAATAACTGCCGGGCGTAACGGATACGTTCTTTGTTACTGAGTGCGTCACTGTTCACTGCGCCCGTCCTTGATTGCTTGCTGTAGCTGGGCAATCGCCTGTGCAGGATGCTCTGCTTCGGTTATCGCCCGAACCACGGCGACACTGCCGACACCGGTATTGACCACCGCAGCGATACGCGGCAAATCTATGCCACCTATGGCCACGGTAGGGTAATGAGCTTGCATCAATGGTACAAAGTGACGCAGCTTCTGCAGGCCCTGAATTTGCCCGGTCATATCCTTGGTGGTGGTTGGGTAAATCGCACCCAAGGCGATGTAGCTGGGTCGGTAATTGTGCGCTAGCAGCATTTCATAAAAGCCATGAGTAGAGAGGCCTAAGCGCATGCCGGCATCTTGAATCGCGCGCAGGTTGGCATTATGTAAGTCCTGTTGCCCCAGATGCACACCGTACGCGCCATGCTTTAACGCTAACTGCCAGTGATCATTAATAAACACCTGGGCATCGTGGGCACGCCCCAAGGCAATGGCCTGCTTGATAGCTTCTTCTAACTGCTCGCCATAAGAGTCTTTCATGCGCAGTTGCACGGTTTTGACACCGTGCTCCAAGCACAGCTGCAACCAATCAACACTGTCAACCACAGCGTAAAGCCCTAGTTGCTGTGGGCAAGGCGCGAATCCGGCGGCATAGTTAAAATCGGCAGCACATGGAAAATCAAGCTCATCGCCAAGCCAACTTCCGGGCTCGATCACTTGCGGAAAATCAGCAAGTTCACTAGGCCAACGCGTTTGCGCTACCGGGCCTATACCTTCGCCGTAGCGCTGCGCGTTTTTCAACCCGGCATTGATATAGGCTTTGCCAAGAATAAAGGCATCTTTGAGCGGATACCCCTTAGCCAAGCAACTGGCAATAACGGACGACAACGTACACCCCGTGCCATGGCTGTGGGGAGTGGTGATAGTGGCGTTACCAAGCCAATACTCTTGTTCACCTTCACGGCAGTAATCAACACAATATCCTTGTGGGTAGTTCCAATGTCCGCCTTTAATCACTACACTTTTCGCCCCCCACTGCTGCAATCGTTTCGCTGCTTCACGTAACGCATCGGGGCCAATAAGGTATATGCCGGTAAGCATTTGCGTTTCATGGACGTTGGGAGTGATTACATCAACCAAAGGCAATAAATGGGTTTTAATGGCATCGGCAATATCGTCTTGAGCGTCTTCCTCAATCAGACTATCACCACTTGTGGCAATGGCCACCGGGTCGTAAACCACATGAGGAGGGCACGACCAGTTGTCGCGATAATAACGTAAATGTTCGGCTACCAGTTGGATTTGCTGCACATTGGCGAGCATCCCTATCTTGATTGCTTGTGGACGAAGGTCATTGGCTAAGGCTTGCAATTGAGACTCCAGCACCGCCTGTGTCACTGGATTTAGTGCCTCCACGCCCAGGCTGTTTTGGGCTGTCAGTGCGGTAATGGCGCTACACCCATGCACAGAAAAGCTGTGCATCGCTTTTAAGTCGGCTTGAACGCCTGCGCCACCGCCGCTATCAGAGCCGGCAATAGTCCATACTACTTCACTCATATATCCTCACTCATTGTGTGCCATGCAGGCATGCCCAACGTCGGCGTGGAGGGCACGGCAGTCGACTTTTCCACCATGGGCCCTGCTAAATAACTTTGTCTGCCAGCCACGGTGGCATTGGCAAAGGCTTGTGCCATCAACACAGGGTCGTTGGCTCCTGCTATGGCCGAGTTTAGTAGCACGGCATCCACGCCCATTTCCATGGCTTGGCAGGCGTGAGAAGGCAACCCTAACCCGGCATCGACAATCAGCGTAACATCGGGTAAGCGCTCGCGAATAGTATGCAATGCATAGGGGTTTAATATGCCTTTGCCAGTACCGATGGGCGCAGCCCAAGGCATAATAACCTCACAGCCAGCGCTCACTAAACGCTGGCACACTACCAGATCATCGGTGCAATAAGGAAGCACCTTAAAACCCTGTGCCAATAATTGCTCAGCAGCAGTAACTAGGGCGATAGGGTCTGGCTGCAAGTTGTAGTCATCACCAATGAGTTCGAGCTTTATCCAGTCGGTGGCGAAAACCTCACGACACATTTGCGCCAAGGTCATCACCTCTTGCACACTGTGGCAACCTGCGGTGTTGGGCAGCACCGTTAACCCGGTATCTTTGATCAGCTGCCAAAAGTCATCTCCTCCAGCGTGAGAGTTCTGCCGACGCAGAGACACCGTGACGATTTCACTGCCACTGGCGGCAATCGCTTGATGCATGCATTGCGGCGATGGGTATAAAGCGGAGCCAATCAGCAGCCGGCTGCTGAAGGACTGACCATAGATAGTCAAAGCGTCGCTCATCTAACCTCCTTGAATCGGTGCAAGGATATCCACTTTATCGCCTTCTTTCAGGGCGGTGTGCCCATAGTCTTGCTGCGCGACAAAGTGGCCATTAACAGCGGCGGCGAACGGCGGTTTAGCCGCAAACGCAGTGATTGCCTCACTCAATGCAGCCTGCTCTGGCACGGTAACAGGCGTTTCGTTTATATAAATCTGCATATCTTCACCTTGGTTTTATACGGCGGTATTAAACTGCGCCAATGCCCGCTTAACGACAATAGGCGCGAGCATATAGCCATGGCGATATAAGCCATTAATGCTAATCACCTTGCCCCTTTGCTCAATATGTGGACGGTTATCGTTATAGGCAGGGCGCAGCCCAGCACGCAACGACTCAACGGTGGCTTCAGCAAAGCCACTATGGACACTGTAAGCTGCGGATAACAGCTCTAAGGTGGAGCGCACCGTGATAGCTCGGGTATCTTGTGATTCAATTTCGGTGGCACCAATGACATAGCGATGCCCTGGCTTAGGAGCGATATAAATCGGATAACGCGGATGCATGAGCCGCACCGGCCGACTCAAGCGTACTTCAGGTGCATGCACTCTAGCGACCTCGCCACGCACACCCCGTAACGGGGTGTGCGCGGTTTTCGCTCCGATGCCGCGACAATCGATGACGGCTTGATAGTCTTGTGCTGCGAGCGTTTCAACGTTTACATCGGCGTTAAAGGTAAAGCGTACGCCACGACGTTTAAGGCTGAGGTAGCTGTGCTGATAAAAGCCTTGATTGTCGAGCTGCCCCTCGCATGGCAGGTATAACCCTTTGCCAAAGCGCCCTGCCAGCTCGGGCTCCAGCGTCTGCAACTGAGCACCGTCAATATCTTGCCCGGCAAAGCCCGCCAATGGCTTTAACTGTTTGCGGAAATGCGCCATGGCACCCTGATCCTGGGGGTAGGCAACAATAATACTGCCAGCTTGCTGAAACTGTACCGGCTCATCGAGCAAGGCCAAGAGTTTTGGCCATAATGCCAAAGCGGCAAGGCCATCCTCAGCGAGGTCTTGTTCACACAGTACCGATTCGGCCATTGGCGCGAGCATCGCAGCTGCCACGTGCCCAGCACTACTGTCGCCATGCTCATCACCGCGTTCAAACACGTCAATATCATAGTGCTGGGCAAGCAGTAGTGCGGCCACCCGGCCGCACACACCAAAGCCAACAATGGCTATTTTTTGGGCCATTAATATACCTTATGGTAGAGCTCGCTGCCTGAGGCTTTAAACTCTTCTGATTTCGCCTGCATTTGCGACTCAACATCAACCATGCGAATACTGATTTCCTCGCCAAGATTATTGGGGTCGATGCCTCTAGACTCCAGATCTTTGGCGTAATCACGTACTTCCTGAGTGATTTTCATAGAGCAGAATTTGGGCCCACACATCGAGCAAAAATGCGCGACTTTTCCTGACTCTTGCGGCAAGGTTTCATCGTGATACTCGCGTGCTCGATCTGGGTCAAGACCCAAGTTGAATTGATCGAGCCAACGAAACTCGAAACGCGCTTTTGATAAGGCATTGTCCCGCTCTTGTGCCCCTGGGTGCCCTTTGGCCAAATCGGCTGCGTGAGCGGCAATCTTATAGGTGATTAAGCCTTCTTTTACATCTTCTTTGTTAGGCAGCCCTAAATGCTCCTTCGGCGTGACATAACACAACATCGCGCAGCCATACCAAGCAATTTGCGCCGCGCCAATGCCTGAAGTGAAGTGGTCATAGCCCGGGGCAATATCGGTGGTTAGCGGGCCTAAAGTATAAAACGGCGCCTCGCCGCAATGGGCTAACTGCTCGTCCATATTGTCTTTGATCAAATGCATCGGCACGTGACCCGGCCCTTCGATAAACACTTGCACATCATGCTGCCATGCTATTTTGGTAAGCTCGCCTAAGGTACGTAGTTCACTGAACTGTGCTTCGTCATTGGCATCGGCAATCGACCCTGGACGCAGGCCATCGCCTAGCGAGAAACAAATATCGTACTGCTTTAAAATTTCGCAAATGTCTTCAAAGTGGGTGTACAGGAAATTCTCTTGGTGGTGCGCCAAGCACCATTTCGCCATAATGGACCCCCCTCGGGAGACAATACCGGTCACCCGCTTTGCGGTCATAGGCACATAACGTAATAGCACCCCAGCATGGATGGTAAAATAATCGATGCCTTGCTCAGCTTGTTCAATCAGCGTATCACGGAAGATTTCCCAGGTAAGGTCTTCGGCCACGCCATTGACTTTCTCAAGCGCCTGATAAATCGGCACTGTGCCCACAGGCACCGGCGAATTACGGATCACCCACTCTCTGGTTTCGTGAATATAGCGCCCGGTTGATAAATCCATAATGGTGTCGGCCCCCCAGCGGGTGGACCATACGGTTTTTTCTACTTCCTCTTCGATGGATGAGCTAACCGACGAGTTACCGATGTTAGCATTAACTTTCACCAAGAAGTTACGCCCGATGATCATCGGCTCGGACTCGGGGTGATTGATATTATTGGGGATCACTGCTCGCCCTCGAGCAACCTCATCACGGACAAACTCAGGGGTAATAAATTCGGGGATACTGGCACCAAAAGATTGCCCAGGGTGCTGCTGAGCTAATAACTCTTTGCGCACCTCTGCTCGGCCCATATTCTCGCGAATAGCAATGTACTCCATTTCCGGGGTAACGATCCCTTGGCGAGCGTAATGCATTTGCGTGACATTTTTACCCGCCTTAGCACGGCGCACCTGCGGTAAATGCTCAAAGCGAATATGGTCAAGCCCTTCGTCAGCCATACGCTGCTGGGCAAACTGCGAGCTTTTATGATCTAATAGCTCGGTATCACCGCGCGCTGCAATCCAAGCCTGGCGGAATTTAGGCAGGCCTTTGCGCACATTGAGCTCAAAATCTGGATCCGTGTATGGCCCTGAGGTGTCGTAAACACGAATAGGGTCGTTTTTTTCGTAGATGGGATCTTCTTCACTGCCGCCAACAAAGGTATCGCTTAAGGCGATTTCCCGCATACCCACTCGCACTCCAGGCTGCGAGCCCTCAACATAGACTTTTTTGGAATTGGGGAAAGGCTGCCCCGTAAGATTGTGAATATATTCAGACGCCGCTTCGCGGCTTTGACGACGGCTTGGTTTGGTTTTTTGTGACATGACGCACCTCACTATTTTACTGAGTATTGGTCTTGTCTGGAGGCGATAGAGCCTGTGGTCCGCGCGCGCAAGCGCTGCTTTGGCTGGGCATCGTTTGTGCCATTACGGCACAAGCGTGCCGAGGCAAGCTTGTTCCCTACGCAGGTGTGAGCCTGATCAGGTTAACGGATCCCGCATTTGCGATCTCAGCCCTTCAGTTAGGGCACTCCGACAAGTATTCGCCAGCAGTCTAGCTTACAAACTCATTGTTGCGCAAGCCAGCGGTCAAGATGATTGGCAAATTGTTGTTTGTCTTGGGCGCTTAGGGGGGCTTGACCACCGGTTTGGATGCCGCTGCTTCTTAGGGTATCCATAAAATCACGCATATTAAGGCGCGACTTGATATTCTCTTTGGTGTACAACTCACCCCGTGTATTCAATGCTAATGCACCTTTATCAATCACTTCCGACGCTAATGGGATGTCGCTGGTGATCACCAACTCGCCAGCCTGAACTTGCTGTACGATTTCATTATCAGCCACATCAAAACCCGGCATGACTTGCTGCATACGCAAGAAATCTGATGCTGGCAACCGCAGGTATTGGTTGGCAACAAAGACCGCTGTGGTTTTCGTGCGTACCGCAGCGCGGCAGATAATTTCGCGGATAGCGACGGGACACGCATCGGCGTCAACCCAAATAGTCATGGCGTTTCTTCCTAATTAAATAGGTGTGCAGTATATCAAGTTTGTCAGTGGAGGTATGAAGTGATGCAAGAATAAGTATAAAGGATGAAAAATGAAGCGCTTTCCCCGCACTATTTACGTCCGTTTACACGCAGGATGCATTTCACTGCTCCGATGTGTTGACCCTGCAAAAGGTAAAAGGTTAAAAAAAGGTTAACACCCTACCTCAGGTGTACTTTTTGAAACTTGATCACACATGGAGCATAAAATGAAAAAACTATCACTACTGAGCTTAGCACTCGCCTCTACGCTGAGCCTTACCAGTCACCTAAGTGTTGCCTCACAAACAACCGCTGTCACCCAACAGGCACAGGCGGCCTACAGTGTATTCCAAAGCAAAAAAGCCCTTGCCAAAAACATTGCCAAAAATCTAAAGCAGCTACAACCGACCTTACAACAACAACTAAGTGCGTACTCGTTGGCAGTGAGTGCCGATAAGTTAGTCCCTAAAGACGCTCAAAGCGAGTTTGATTTGCAACAGCATAATGCCCAAATTCGTTCGCTAAAGGGCCTACCTGAACAGGGCGACAACCTATTACAACTGCGCCTAGCGCATCGCAACATGCTTAATGACTGGCAGCAAGGCGAACCGGCGCTGGTTGCCTTTGCTCCCAAGGGCGATGACAAACACTGGGATGTGGTAGAGGCGTATGACCAACAAGGACAGCTGCATTTACTTGATGCCTACACGCTTCCTGATACGCCTGTTTTCATCGTCGAGCTTGACGCCAAAAAGACCCTTACTGAGGGGCTTGCGATAATGCGCTCGGTGCTAGCATCAAACCAACAACCGACGCTGCAAAATAAATACAGCACCCAAGACGAACAACCGTTATCCACCACAGTGCTCAAACAAATCCGTGTTAATGATGATGAAGAGCCTTGGATTTCAGGTGCCGCTGAAGTGTACGCCATTGTTACAGGTGTGAGCCCGTCTCGCGATGAGCCGGTGCTAGACATTGTTGATATGCCCTATTTAGATCACGACGGCGAAAACTACTACCCAAACCAAGTGTTAATTCACTGGAATCGCTACCGTTGGCAAGCTGCGGATATCTTATTGATGGAGCAAGACGACAATACCAATTATAAAACTCTAGCGAGTAAGCTATTGGAAGTCGCCACAGCGGTACTGCGCGCAATTCCGAATCCTGACGCTCAGGGCTATGCCATTATTCCTCAGCTAACAAATGAGATTTTACAAGCAATGCCTGATGCATGGTTCACTAATGATGACGACTATGTAGACGTGTATTACACCTTACGTGAGGGGCAAACGTATCGTAACTATGCGGGCGCCAGCAACAACGCGAGGGTTACGCTGGAGCCACTCACTATCGACCCAAGATAAAACACTATGGCGCTGCTTAGTGCAGCGCCTATCTCAAAAACTATCCACTTTATCGCGTTTGCTCGAATCTTCGCCTGTTACCGTTACAATAGCTAAAAAAGCAAACAGGACGTGGTCATGAAACCTCAACTTACTTTTCTAACTGCTGTGCTGGCAGGTGCACTGGCGACGCCAGTGGCCGCTAAGCAGGCGTTGCAATTTAACGATGTCTTCGATTTCAAGTATCCGCAACACACCGTTTTGGGCGAGCAAGGTCAGTACCTAGCCTTTAGTGCCGAACCTTATCGCGGCGACGCTCAAGGTCAGGTGTACAACCTAGATAACAATGAACTTATTGCCACGGTGGCACGCGGTACAGCGGCACAGATTAATAAAAACAGCCAATGGGTGGCATTCACCCAAGTCCCCACCCTCTTGAATAAAGAAACCACTGACAAAAAAGCAAGCAAGAAATTAAAAAACAACCTCGTCTTGGTCAATACCCAAACGGGTGCCCAGCAAAGTTTTGAGCAGGTGAAAGACTATCAACTCTCTGATGATGGTCGCTGGCTCGCCTATCGCCTCCACAGCAGCAGCGATCAAGATGCTGATAACGAAAAAGAAAAAGCCGATACTAGTAATGACCTGCATATTAGCGCTGATAAAAAAGATAAAACCTATGACTTAGTCATTGTTGATCTAACCAGCAACGAGCAGACACGCCTTGACTCAGTGTTCACTTATGCCATTAGCCATAGCAGTGCAGGTATCGTCTTCAATCAACACAGCAGTGATGGCAGTAATAACCAAGTCAGCTATTTTGACTTTGCCTCACAACGCACGGACTCGCTGATAGATGAGCCTGGGGTAACCGTTAGCACCATCGAATGGCACCCAGTACAAAACCTTGTGGCCTTTAATGTCGGCAATTATGTCAATGATGATACGCGCCGCCGCGACTACCGTACGATGTTGTGGCATGGTCAGCAAAACACCTTAGAAACGCTGCCAAGTCAATGGCAAGCGGGCAAGAAAGGCACACTGAGTTGGTCGGAAGATGGCGCTCGCCTATACTTTACAACACGACCAGAGCTTGACGCCAAAGTGACCAAGAAAAAGTACCAAGACGCGCAGTCGTTGCGCGACTTCGACACCATAGTGGCTCAGGCGAATATTGAAGTATGGCACCACCAAGACCCAGAAATTAAACCGCGCGAAAAACAGCAATGGCAGAAAGAAAACAAATATCGCCATTACCAAGCGGTATATCACCTTAATGGCAAGAAGGTGGTGCAACTGGCCGATGAGCAAGTGCCAAAGGTGCGGTTAAACAAAAAAGCAGATCACCTCATTGGTTACTCTAACCTGCCCTATTTGCACGAGATGACCTACAAAGGCTTTTATAATGATTATTATGCCATTGATGTTCTCAACGGCAGTAAACAAGTCATCGTCAAAGCCCATCCACATCGCCCGAGTTTGTCACCAACAGGGCAACATGCGGTGTACTTTAGTGATCAAGGGTGGCAGCTAAAAGATTTAGCCAATAATACAGTGACTCCCCTTAGCAAAGCAGTGAATGCAGTATTTGCCGATGATAAGCATGATTACCCCTCCGAGGTAGACGGCTATGGTGTTGCGGGCTGGTATAAAGACGGCTCGAAGGTACTCATTAATTCTAAATACGATATTTGGGCCTTTGATGTTGAAAGTGGCGAAGCCCAAGTTTTAACGCAAGGGCAAGCAAAGCAGGTTCAGTATCGGGTGGTTAACCTTGACGATGATAAGCTTGGTTTTGATGACCAAGAGCAGCTGCTGCTACGCGCATTTAATGTGAATAATAAGCAGACCCACATAGGTGCACTGGATTTAGCAAATAACACTGTGCGTACACTTTTGGCTGGTGAAGCGCGCTTTGATGTAAAAATGAAGGCCAAACACGCTGATAAATACATTTTTACCAAGCAGAGTTATCACCAGTTTCCTGACTTTTGGCAGGCTGATGCCCAGCTAACAAACCCTCGCCAGATAACCGATCTGAACCCACAAATCAGTCAGTTTAAATGGGGGCAAAAGCCAGAACTAGTTAGTTACAAAGGCTACAATGGCGAGGACTTACAAGGCGTGCTGATAAAACCTGCGGACTACGTAGAAGGTGAGCAAGTGCCTGTGGTTATCTACTTTTACCGCTATATGAGCCAGCGACGTTACGACTTCCCAAAAATGGAGCTTAACCATCGCCCTAACTTCCCGATGTTTACATCGAACGGTTACGCGGTGTTCTTGCCTGATATTCGCTTTGAGATTGGTAAACCTGGCCCCTCGTCCACTCAAACCATGATCAATGCCGCACAAAAGCTGATTGATATGGGCGTTGCCAAAAAAGATGCCATAGGCTTGCAAGGACACTCATGGGCCGGCTACCAAAGTGCCTTTATGGTAACGCAAACCGATATGTTTAAAGCAGTTGTCTCGGGGGCGCCGGTATCGAATATGACCTCGGCATACAGCGGTATCCGCCTAAAATCAGGATTAGCGCGTCAATTCCAATATGAAACGGGGCAAAGCCGTATTGGTAAGGCACTGTATGAAGATGTCGATGCCTACATTGACAACTCACCGGTGTTTTTTGCCGATAAAATAAACACTCCAATTATGATTATGTTTGGCAATGAGGATGGCGCCGTGCCTTGGCAAGAAGGGATTCAGTACTATTTAGCATTGCGCCGCGCCGGGAAAGAGGTGATTTTCCTTGAATATGATGGCGAGCCACATCACCTGAAACAGTTCCCCAACCAAGTGGACTTTTCTATTCGCATGATGCAGTACTTTAATCATCACCTAAAAGGTGAACCAGCGCCACAGTGGATGACGCAAGGTGTCCCTTTTATTGAGGAATAATTAACGCTATAACACAGCAATACATTTGCGTTATAAGCCAACCCAAGCGGGTTGGCTTTTTTTATGCGTGCTATTGCCCTTGTGTGGCTTTGGCGCGCTGCAACCCTGCGGTTAAAAAGACGCGGTAAGCGCGCTGCTCTAACCCTGGCTCGCTAGGTGAAAAGTGTGTTGGAAAGCTTGCGACTAGCTCTTCTACATTTTGCTCAGGATGTGTATTTACGTGCTCAACAATGGCTCTTAACCACGCTTTTGGGGTATTCAAGCTCGCTTTGCTATGTGCATCACCATGTCCTGGTAGGACTTGAGTGATATCCAGAGCTGCCAAATCATCGAAAGCGCGCAACCACTGCGAGAAGTTTGCTTCCCCAGGGTAGGGTTTTATGTCGACCATATCCGCACCGGCGAGCAGCGCCTCTTGCTCAATATATACCATCAGGTCGGCATCGGTATGCGCCGCGTAGGGCAATATGTTGAGCTCGTAATTACCTAAGTCCAATGTGGTCTTTTCGTTTATAGCCAGCTGAGGTGATTGCAGCTCTAAATGCTGCCATTTGTCTAAACGCGCTTTCGCCGCTGCTATTTTTTGCTGCCAAGGTGGCTGTTCTTGCTCGGGCAAGTTATTCATGCGGTGCTCGCTTAGAGCAATACTCTTAGCAAAACCATCTAAGCGTTCGTTGAGCTGGGCATGAGCGAGATGAAACTGCTCATTGAGATGTTGGTGGACGATAAGTTTAGCGTCCGGGTAATGGTTTTGTAACAGTGCCATCCCCAATAAATGGTCATCATGCGGGTGAGAAACTAACAAATAGCACAGTGGCACTTTTAGCTGCTTGTCTAACTTGCTAATGAAGCGCTCAGTTTGCGAAAACTCCCCCGGCGCATCGATTAATAAGGCGCATTCATCGCCTTGGATAAGCACCTGATTTGAATCATAGTATTTCAGCTTTTCATGTTGTTGGATAAAGTCGACATGAGCACTGATGCTGTGCCATTGCTGGGCATGGCTTACGGTGGTGGTGAGGGCTAATAATAAAAACAGAAATTGGCGCATAGGCTTCCCTTGGGCGCGACTATGCGCCTTATGATGTTGTTTCTAAGGCTGATGTCAGTTTGGAGCACAGTTGGCTCTGCATTTGTTGCTGCTCATTGAGCTGCGACTTCGCTTCTAATAACTCATGGCACAGGTTGAGTGCTGCCATAAGTAACGCTTTGTCATCATTGCGCACCGCTGAGCGCTGACGCATATGGTCAACGCTCTCATTGAGGTGCTGTGCCGCATCAAGTAACGCCTGCTCTTGCCCAGGGGGACAAGCAAACTGATGCTCCCTACCGAGCAAATTGACCTTGACGCTGTGTCCGTCGTTACTCATTAACCCGCCGCGCTAGCCGACTGCAGTTTTTCCAGTAGGTTCGTTAATGTACTACTGGTTTCTTTCTGCTTTTCTTCGCTTTCTAGCACTTCTAGCTGCAAAGTTTCGTTTTCGTCCATTAGCTTAGTATTGTTTTCACGTAAGGTGCTCACTTCTTGCTGTAATTCACTGTTACGCTGAATCAATTTATCGACCAGTTGTTCGAGTTGGGAAAGGGTTTCTTGGTTCATAAAGGCGCTCTTTAAACTGTTGATTAGAATCTGCAAATGTAAAGCAATCTGCCCAGCGATGCTAGGGGGTGTAGCGTATTTCCTGTAAATTTTGCCAGTATTAACAGCGGGTTCATTTAAATCACCCAATATTCAGCAGCGGTTTATAGTAGCTGCTTATTAATCAATCACCTAAAGTACCCATCTAGCTCTGTTTATCTGGTGCAAATACAGTAAAATGACCACAATTTAAGTTTTAGGAGCCGTTATGCTCAGTTATCGCCATTCTTTTCATGCTGGCAACCCCGCCGATGTGGTGAAGCACCTAGTGTTAGCACAAACACTGCAGCACATGATCAAAAAAGATAAGCCCTTTGATTATATTGATACCCACTCGGGAGCCGGTTTTTTCGCCATCGACAATGCCGATATGCAGAAAACCCAAGAGTTTAATGATGGCATTGCTAAGCTGTGGCAGTATCAAGGTGATGTAGATGCGCTCGCGGATTATGTAGCCCTGATTAAGGGTATGAACGAGTCTGCCCAGTTGCGTCATTATCCGGGTTCACCTAAGGTGGCTGAACACTACTTACGTAAACAAGACAAAGGCTGGTTTTTTGAGCTGCACCCTCAAGACTTAAAATTACTGCAAAAAAATATGGCAGGTAAGCGCTCGTTACGAGTAAAAGATGAAAACGGCTTTAAAGGCTTGCTGGCACTGGTGCCGCCTCTTTCCCGCCGGGCATGCGTGTTAATGGACCCGCCGTATGAAGTAAAGAGTGACTACGAAAAAGCAGTCGATACCTTTATAAAAGCACATCAACGCTTTAGTACCGGCACTTATTTGTTATGGTACCCCGTGGTTGATCGCTCTCGCATAGACCGCCTTGAGCAACGTTTTATTGACTCTGGTATTCGAAACATTCAATTGTTCGAGCTTGCCACCCAAGGCGATAGTGAAGAACGTGGCATGACCGCCTCAGGGATCATTGCCATCAACCCGCCTTACACGCTAAAAGCAACGATGCAACAGGTACTACCGGAGTTAGTGAAGGTGCTCAGCGAGCAAGACGGGTTTTATCGTTGCGAGCAACTGGTTGATGAATAACCTGAAACAACACTAACAACTTGATTTATTGACCACTGAAATTGGATCTTGGTGAATCAGCACATCAACTTCACCACCGAACTCAGGGTGCTTTTGTTCGCTAAACGCCTCTTGAATAAGTAGCGCTACCTCGTCCGCGACTTGGTGTGCCCTGATCAAAGGCATGTTGTCATCAAGTTCTAAATGAAGTTGCACAAAGCGTACTTTGCCGCCTTGGCGAGTACGCAAATCGTGCACCCCTAAAACTTGCGCGTGGCTTTTGGCAACTGCCACTATCTGCGTTTTTTCTTCATCGGGTAGTTCTTTGTCCATTAAATGCGCCGCACTCTCGGTGCCAATTTGCCAAGCATTGTAAAGCAAGTAGGCAGCAACTAAGATAGCAAAAAATGGATCGGCACCGGCAATACCGTAGTAGGCCAACATCAGAGCAAGCAATACTGCTAAGTTCAGTAATAGATCACCCTTATAGTGCAGTGAATCGGCTTTTATCGCCACCGACTCAGTACGCTTAATAGATTGATATTGCACATAGACAACGATTAAGGTGCAAAAAATAGCAAAAATACTCACCCACACACCCAACAATGTATGATTGACAGTGACAGGGTTAATAAAGCGCTCGATGGCATGAAAGGCTAATAAGCAGCCACTGCCACTGATAAAAGCGGCTTGACCGAGACCAGCCAAAGCTTCCGCTTTACCATGACCAAAACGATGGTCGTCGTCAGCCGGTTTTAAGGCATAACTCAGAACAAAGAAGTTCATTAAGGTGGCGCTTATATCAAGCAGTGAGTCGGTCAGTGACCCTAGCATCGCGGCAGAGCCTGATGCCAACCACGCCCACGCTTTAGTTGCAATCATCAAACTAACCATAGCCAACGTAATCAAGTTAGCGAAGCGCACCCAAAAGTTGTAACCTCTTGCTGGGGTTGACGCGCCTTGGTTGTTCATAAAATGCACCTAGAGTTATCGAATCTATGCGTCATTTTAACCATCTTTGGTATACTCACGCCACTGTATCGCGCTCAGCTCAGAAGACTTATGTTAGACATTGTTTTATTTCAACCCGAAATCCCCCCTAATACCGGTAATATTATTCGCTTGTGTGCCAACACCGGCTACCGCTTACACTTAATAGAACCATTGGGGTTTGAGTGGGATGACAAACGTATTAAACGGGCAGGCTTGGATTATCACGAGTTCTCTAATGTTCAGCGCCATGCAAGCTTAGAAGCTTATATCGACGCCTGTGCCCCAAAACGTATTTACGCATGTACCACCAAAGGTACGCGCTTTCATCATGAAGTCGCCTATCAACCAGGTGACGCGCTGCTGTTTGGCCCCGAAACACGCGGGCTGCCTAGCGAAGTTATTGCCTATTTACCTGCAGAACAACGGGTACGTATCCCCATGCAAGCAAACAGCCGCAGTATGAACCTATCGAATGCAGTCGCGGTATTTGTTTATGAATCCTGGCGCCAACTCGACTTTGAGGGCGCCTGCTAAACGCACTGACGCTACATTCTCTAACCAGCTATATAAGAACTAGATATTATGACACCAAGCCAAGCACTGATTCGCCAACTCGTTCAACAAGCCCTTGATGAAGACTTAAATGGTCTCAGCCCAAGTGAAGGAGATATTACCGCACAGCTGATCCCTGAGCAGCAGCAGGCTAATGCCGATGTTATCACCCGAGAGGAAGCCATTTTTTGTGGCCAAGAGTTGGTAAAAGAAGTTTTTGCTCAAGTAGATCCCAGTGTCGAACTCACTTTTTTCGTCGCTGATGGGGATAAAGTGCGACCCGAGCAGCGCCTATTTAGCGCCAAAGGCAGCGCCCGAGCTATTTTGACCGCCGAGCGCACGGCACTTAACTTCGTACAAACGTTAAGTGCAACGGCCACAGCAGCTTATACCTATAGCCAAGTCCTGGCCAATTCCAACACTAAATTACTAGATACTCGTAAAACTATTCCAGGTTTACGTGCACTGCAAAAATACGCGGTCAAATGTGGCGGCGGAGTGAACCACCGTATCGGTTTATTTGATGCATTCTTAATTAAAGAAAACCATATCGCCGCCTGTGGCGGTATTGCTGCTGCGGTTTCCCAAGCCAAGCACAATCACGCGGATAAGCCTGTAGAAGTTGAAGTTGAGAATCTCGATGAGTTGCAACAAGCGCTCAATGCTAGCGCGGACATTATTATGCTTGATAACTTTTCTTTAGCGGATGTAAATACAGCCGTTAAACTAACTAACAAATCTGCCAAGCTAGAAGTATCGGGCAATATCACTTTGGCAACTTTGCAACAGTACGCTAACGTTGGCGTAGACTACGTATCCAGTGGCGCCTTGACTAAACACATTGAAGCTGTTGATTTATCACTGCGTTTTCAACAGCTATAGTGACTTTGCAAAATATTCAAGTAGAATAGCTGAATTCGGTATAGATGTTAGCAGTTGTTAAAAAAACTGCTACACAAAGCCAAAATGCCGTGATAGCATCTAGTTTTAAAGAATGAGATTTATACTTAGGTAGTAATACTTTGTTATAAATCAACGAAACTGTAATTAAAGAAATCTACACTCAAGGAACGGTGTCTCAGTTAGTTGAATTCAACAATTGGACTATACTTCCTAAGATATCTGAACCTGTAGGTTTTGACATTGCTAGGCGCTTGTTGCCCCACGTAGTACAAGCAACTAGTCGACCAATTGCCGAATCAACGATTTAGCAATACTGGTTACCTTAACTTTGCCCAACAATCCTTTAGGAGAGGAACATGGAAAAAATGACTCAAAACAAACAACAGGGTTTCACCCTGATTGAATTAATGATCGTTGTTGCGATCATCGGTATTTTGGCAGCAGTAGCGCTTCCAGCATACCAAGACTACACTGTACGAGCAAAAATGGCTGAAGTGCTAGTACAAGCAGGTGCTCATAAAAACTCTGTTTCTGAGTACTATCAATCTGAAAATAAATTACCTGCAGATGCTGCGGCAGCAGGAGTAGACTTTAACAGTATCGCTAGCACTTACATTACTGCTGTTACTGCTGCTGGTGGCGTTTTAACATACACTGTTGATGTCGATGGTAAAGCTAAAGGCGAGCTCATTCTGACTCCATCCACGAAAAATAACTCTTTAACTTGGAAGTGTTCTACTAACGGTATAGAAACAAAATACCTTCCAGCAAACTGTCGATAATTGAGACACTAAAGAAAAGAATGGTAGCACTGCCCAATGGCAGTGTTACCTTGTTGCTGAAAATCGCTCTCTTCACGTGTAGCATAAGAAAGTAAATTAACCTGACACCTTTGAGAGATTCACATGAATCTTAGCTCCCCATTTGCAAGAAGACTATCTACCCAAGGCTATTTCGATCTAAACGAATTATCTAAAATAAAAAAAGAGCAAGACTTAACGTTAGTGGAAGCGATGTGTAAAGCCGGCTCGATGAGTCCAGCAGAGCTTCAACAGCATGCTAGTAAGCTTTTCTATGCCTCCCAACTTGACCTGTCTGTTGTAGACCTGTCACTTTCTCCTGATGAAGAGTTTATTAATGAAAAGCTTATCCGCAAGCACAAGTTGCTTCCTCTCGCGGTTAAAGGCAAAACCATTTACATCGCGACGGCAGATCCCACTGACTTTAGTGCTTTTGAGGATTACGAGTTCAATACAGGAATGCAAACTGAGGCGATCGTAGTTAGACATGATCACCTAGACAAAGCCATTGATTCTCTGTTTGATAGCACTTCAAGTTTAGGGTTGACTGAAAATGATATGGAGGAGCTCGAGGGGGTAGATTCTGGTGATGGTAATAAGAAAGATTTGGCCACCGATGTTAACTCTAAAGATGATGACGCCCCCATTATCGTTTATATCAATAAAATTTTGATGGATGCCATCAAGCGCGGTGCTTCCGATTTACACTTTGAGCCCTATGAAAAACGCTACCGTATACGCTTTCGTGTTGATGGCGTGCTTCATGAAATTGCTTCCCCCCCAATCAATCTCGAAAGCCGTATCGCTGCACGTATCAAGGTGATGTCGCATATGGACTTAGCAGAGAAGCGTAAACCCCAAGATGGCCGTATTAAATTAAAAATAAATGCCAAAAAAAGCATCGATTTTCGTGTGAGCACCCTCCCCACTCTTTGGGGTGAGAAAATTGTAATGCGTATTCTTGATAGTTCCAGTGCAATGCTCGGCATTGATATACTTGGTTATGAACCAAAGCAAAAACAGCTCTATTTGGACGCACTTGCTCAGCCCCAGGGGATGATTTTAGTTACCGGTCCTACAGGTTCAGGTAAAACCGTATCACTTTATACCGGTCTCAATATTCTTAATACCACCGAGCGCAATATTAGTACAGCCGAAGACCCCGTTGAAATAAACCTTGAGGGGATTAACCAGGTTCAAATCAGTGCTAAATCTGATATGACCTTTGCCAATGCTTTGCGTGCATTTTTGCGTCAAGACCCTGATATTGTGATGGTGGGTGAGATTCGAGACTTAGAAACAGCTGAAATATCTATCAAAGCGGCGCAAACAGGCCACTTAGTACTATCGACACTGCACACCAACTCAGCACCGGAAACTCTGACTCGTTTGATGAATATGGGTGTGCCTTCATACAACATTGCCAGCTCAGTGAGCTTGATTATCGCCCAGCGTCTAGCTCGTCGGTTATGCAAGCATTGCAAAGAGCCTGAACAGCTACCTCAAGAGGAGCTACTTAAGCAAGGCTTTACGCACGAGCAGCTAAGCGATTTGACTGTCTATAAACCAGTAGGCTGTGATGACTGTACTGAAGGTTACAAAGGCCGTGTCGGTATTTATGAGGTGATGCCCATTACTCCGAAAATCGCTGAAATTATTATGCGCGGCGGTAACTCGCTAGAAATAGCAGAAGTCGCCGCTCAAGAGGGTGTCAACGATTTAAGAAAATCAGGGCTACAAAAGGTTGCTCAAGGTGTAACCAGTTTGGTTGAAGTCAATCGCGTTACCAACATGTGAGCCGGTTATACAAATCAGCAGTAACCTTTACTTAAAGCCTGTGTTAAAATTAAGTAATCAGCAGAGCTTGTGAGAAAATAATGGCAAAACAACAACAAGCAAACCAACTGGACACGTTCCAGTGGGTGGGTGTGAGTACTCGTGGCAAAAAGCTTGAGGGCGAACTAACCGGTACCAGTATAGCCCTCGTCAAGGCCCAGTTGCGTAAGCAAGGGATCACACCATCCAAAGTCAAGCGTAAGCCTAAGCCCCTGTTTGGCATATCAGGTGAAAAAAAAATCACCGCTAAAGATATTGCTATGTTTACCCGGCAATTGGCCACCATGCTGCTTGCCGGCGTGTCTTTGGTTCAAGCTATCGATATGATAGCCGATGGTTCTGAAAATAAGAGCGTCAAGAACCTGTTGCGAAATATAGGAGAAGAAGTAAAGGCCGGTCAGCCACTAAGTGCCGCCCTGAAAAAGCATCCGAAGTATTTTGATGATTTATATTGTGACTTAGTTGCTTCAGGCGAGCAGTCGGGTGCGTTAGATAGAATATTCGATCGCGTTGCTCTTTACAAAGAAAAAGCGGAAGCTCTCAAATCAAAAATAAAGAAAGCGATGTTCTATCCGGTAGCGGTGATAGTTGTAGCGATAATCGTCACTTCTATTCTATTAATTTTTGTAGTCCCTCAGTTTCAGGATATTTTTGCAGGTTTTGGCGCAGAGTTGCCTGCATTTACACTAATGGTAATCGCCATTTCAAACTTTTTACAAGAGTATTGGTGGCTTGGGCTGCTTATCATTGTCGGCGGTGGCTACATATTTAAGCACATACACCAGAAGAATAAGAGCTTTAGAGATAACGTCGATAGGTTCATCTTAAAGATCCCGATAGTTGGTATGATTTTAAATAAAGCTGCAGTAGCACGTTATGCCCGAACATTATCGACCACTTTCGCCGCAGGTGTCCCTTTAGTCGATGCATTGGACTCTGCAGCGGGAGCTTCAGGTAACGCCGTTTATAGAGATGCAATTTTAGATATCAAAGCTGAGGTCAGCTCTGGTAACCCGATGAACTGGGCAATGCGAAACTCCAATATATTCCCTGACATGGTAATTCAAATGGTCGCCATCGGCGAGGAATCTGGTTCACTGGATGATATGCTTGCTAAAGTGGCAACTATTTATGAACAAGAAGTAGATGATGCCGTGGACGGCCTCTCAAGCCTATTAGAGCCACTCATTATGGCAGTGCTAGGGGTGCTAATCGGTGGCCTTATTATCGCAATGTACTTACCCATATTTCAGTTGGGCCAGGTTGTATAAATGTTTTCAGAAGTAATCGAATTAATGAAAAGCGAACCGTGGTTTTTTATAACCACGGTTCTTTTTGTATCCTTAGCTGTGGGTAGCTTCCTCAATGTGGTTATTTACCGCATTCCAAAGATGATGCAAAATCAGTGGCAGTCAGAGTGTCGCTTACTACTTGCCGATGAATTGATATCAAAAGGTGAACAAAACCAATCAGCATCCGCTCCTTTTAACCTTCTAACGCCAGCTTCGACCTGTCCGAAATGCAATAACAAAATCAAGGCCTGGCACAATATTCCCTTGCTTAGTTGGCTATTTTTAAAAGGCCAATGCGCTTACTGCAAGACGCCTATCTCTATTCGCTATCCAGCTATAGAGCTCATCACTGCTGTTTTAAGTTTAGTTGTCGCGCTTATCTTTGGCCCCACTCAACTAACCGTGCTTTACATCATTATCACCTGGGTGTTGGTGGCACTGACTTTCATAGACATAGACCATATGTTGTTGCCAGATCAGTTGACGTTACCGCTGTTATGGCTAGCTTTATTAGCTAGTGTTGCAGGGATCACCATAGAACCGAGTGCAGCACTAATTGGCGCTGCCGCAGGCTACCTTAGCTTATGGAGCGTTTATTGGCTGTTCAAATTGCTGACCGGTAAAGAAGGGATGGGCTATGGCGACTTTAAACTGCTGGCGGTATTTGGTGCCTTATTAGGTTGGCAAGCATTACTGATGATCATACTACTGTCTAGCATTGTGGGTGCCGTAATTGGTATTACTTTACTCTCTATTCAAGGCAAAGATAAAGCAACCCCGATTCCGTTTGGCCCTTATATTGCCATTGCTGGCTGGATAGCCATGCTTTGGGGGGAGCAAATCCAAGGCGCTTATTTCAGCGCTATTTTGGGTTAAAACAACGATGTGGACGCTTGGTCTAACCGGGGGGATAGGCTCTGGTAAATCAACCGTTAGCGCCTTGTTTCAGCAGCTCGGCATCACTGTTGTCGATGCCGATGTTGTTGCTCGCCAAGTAGTACAGCCAGGCACTGACGGATTAGCCGGCATCGTTAGCCGTCATGGCCGTTCGCTGCTGTTGGATGATGGTAGCCTTAATCGCGCTAAGCTACGTGACATCATTTTTGCAGACGAAAGCGAAAAGCAGTGGTTAAATGCACTTTTGCACCCACTTATCCGTACTGAGATGCTCACCCAACTGGAGCAGGCACAAAGTGCCTATGCAATCCTTGAGGCGCCACTACTTTTTGAAAACAGCCTTGATAAGTATTGTCAGCGCACCTTATTGATCGATGTGCCTGAAACTGTACAAATAAGTCGTACTTGCGCTCGAGACCATATCACTGAGCAACAAGCACAAGCTATCTTAAAGGCACAAATGTCACGCCGAGATAAAGTCGCAAAGGCCAACGATATAATCTCTAATGCTGGGGTAATCACTGATCTCTGTGCCAAGGTATCTCTGTACCACCAAAACTATTTGCACCTCGCTAATTTGCATTCCCGCTAAGATCGATAACACTTAATGTTACAGCTTGTAATGGCTTAAATCATTGAGCTTGCTATACATTATTGTTATTAACTTGGTTGCGGGACCTATGAATATTAACTCACCTTTGATTCGTAAATTTATTACCTTAGGACGTATCGATAGCGATACGGTAAAGGCGCACCAAGAGCAAAGCCGCTGCGCAGCAGAGACCATAGTCCGTAGCAGCAATATGAGTAATCAAGAACTATTGGCACAATGTGTTGAACTCTTTCGCACTCCGTATATTGATTTGAGCTCCTTTGATCCCAGAAGCATAGACAAGCACTTGCTAAATGAGCAGTTAATTCGTCGTCATCATATGCTGCCCATCTCTGCTAAGGGCAACAAGCTATTTCTCGCCGCCTCAGACCCTACTGACTACGGTGCTTTTGAAAATTACGAGTTTAGTACCGGGCTTCAATGTGAAGTGGTGCTGGCTGATTATCGGCAAATAGATAATCTCATCGAGCAGCTGTTCGATGCCACCCACACACTGAAGCTAGCGCAAGAGGATAGCGACGAACTCAATCACCTCGCCAAGCAAGATTATGATAATCATCATCCGGAACAGGGCAGTAACGATGACGACGCCCCCATCATTGTCTATATCAATAAAATTCTTCGTGATGCCATACGCCGAGGTGCTTCTGATTTACACTTTGAGCCCTATGATGGCGACTACCGCATACGCTTTCGTATTGATGGTGTGTTACATGAGATGGCCAATCCACCTTATGCGCTGTCCACTCGCCTTGCAGCCCGCATCAAGGTAATGTCTAAACTAGATATTTCGGAAAAGCGCAAACCTCAAGATGGCCGCATTAAACTGACGATCTCGCCGCGTAATAGCATTGATTTTCGAGTCAGTACGTTGCCAACTATGTGGGGAGAAAAAATTGTTATGCGGGTGCTAGATTCCTCCAATGCCAGTTTAGGAATTGACGCGCTCGGTTATGAGGAGGAGCAAAAGCAACTTTATCTGCGCGCACTGCAACAACCTCAAGGTATGATACTTGTCACCGGCCCCACTGGCTCTGGAAAGACAGTCTCTCTTTACTCAGGCTTAAGCATTTTAAATACACCTGAGCGCAATATCTCTACAGCCGAAGATCCGGTCGAGATTAACGTTAAGGGCATAAACCAAGTACAAATCAACCCAAAAGCTGAGCTGACGTTCGCAAACGCTCTTCGCGCCTTCTTACGTCAAGACCCAGATGTAGTAATGGTGGGCGAAATAAGGGACTTAGAAACCGCTGAAGTCGCCATCAAAGCCGCACAGACCGGGCACTTGGTGCTTTCCACCCTGCATACCAACTCCGCACCTGAGACTATCACACGACTGTTAAACATGGGCGTACCGGCATACAACGTGGCTAGCTCGGTGTCGCTGATCATCGCTCAACGCTTAGCACGCCGTCTTTGCAAATACTGTAAAGAGCCAGAGCAGCTGCCAACTGAAGAACTTATTAAACAAGGGTTTGATGCTAACTCAGTGGCACAAGTAAAACTGTATCAAGCAAAAGGTTGCGACCAGTGTACTGACGGGTATAAAGGCCGGGTGGGCATTTATGAGGTATTAGAAGTTTCAGCGGATATTGCCAAAGTGATTGTTTCCGGTGGTAGCTCGATAGATATAGCCGAAACAGCCAAGGAAGCTGGCTGTGCGACATTGCGTCAATCGGGGCTACGTAAAGCTGCAGAGGGCATTACCTCACTATCTGAGATTAATCGTGTTACGCGGCTGTAGGTTGTACTTATAGGCCTTTTAAAGCGCCCTGCTCTCAGTTACACTGCCGCCATGAAAGTTTCACAGCCCCTAATACTATGCCTGCCATTGTAAAATGCCCAACTTGCGAAAAGCAAGTGACCTGGTCTGCACAAAGCCCCTATCGCCCGTTTTGTAGTAAACGTTGTCAGCTGATTGATCTAGGCGAGTGGTCTAGTGAAAACAACAAAATCTCTAGCGCAATGAATGGGGATAGCGAAGGCGTCGATAAGGCTGAATTCATAGAAGAAATTGAAGCCATGCTCGCGCAAAATGATGATTCGTTTTTTAAAGACTAACGGCTGAGTTAGCTCGAGGTTTTAATATTCACCAAGTCAAAATCTGCTAATTCAGGTACAATCTGCTGGAGTTTTGATTCTGTTTTATCAAGCGCATTCAGGCATCTGCAATATTCAACAGATTTTTGTTCAAGCTGCTGCGCTTTTTTCTGTAACGACTTATCGATTTCCGCTGTGATGATCTCCATGCGCTGACCCATATCGTTAATGCGCTCTTCAATATTTCCCTCTCGAGATTGGAACGCGTCGCCCAGTGACACCAGTATGGCACCTAAAGAACCTTGGATTGCGGTGTGAATTTTTTTCGATACTTCTTGGGCAAAAAAGTCATCTAATTTGGATAACGATTGCGGCGCAATAAAGAAAAAGTCGTCACCACGCTTAAACTTGTCACGTAACGCTCGTTCTACATACTGTAACTGTGTTTTAAGAATTTCAGGCTCTTTGTCAGAAAGGCCCGTGACCACATCCTCAATGGCACTCAGGCCAATGTTAACGCCATCGGTGGCAAGGTCTACTAACTCTGGAACAGTATCGCGGATCATCATGCTATATTGATGCAGCACCGCTGTCTCTTGCTCGTTCAGTTCAATCCACTGCCCACGCACAACCAACTGCTGGTCTTGGTTTATTTGCACACGGGTTTGGTTGTTATCAACGATGCGGATAATGTCGTCAGTGATGATAAGCCCGTGGGTTAGTTCCACGTCACAATGAGTCTGGGCATGTACCTTGTGTACACCCACTATGGATAACATGACAGACAGACCCAACCAACGCAGTGACATAGCAACTCCCAAATAAGCTGCGCTAAGATTATCAAAGAGTGACCATGAAGCAAATAGGCAAATTTTTTGTTAGCCCTGCGCTTCATAAGTAAAACAGCGAGGAACTACCGCTTGTTCAACATGTTAAGGTGACTCAATGTAAAAAGGGTTGGCCAGCATAATATGTCGGCGTGACGCTAACGACAGTGTCTCTAGGTTGGCTGAGAAGTAGCGTGTAAATAGCGCATCAAACTCACCACGCTGGATAAGCTCATTCAACCCCTGTCGAAGATGCGTCGCTAACTCAGGCCGATTCTTAGAGACAAAGAAGTAAAATGCACTCGGGTAATTAAGCACAACGTGATCAACAATTTGTAGCTGCATCTGCTGATGGGCTTGTAGTTCATCAACCACTTCAATCACGGAACGAGGAAAATAATCGACCCGCTGCTGCGCTGTTAAGCGAAACATCGTTTGATAATTTGCTACGGCTTTTACTGGTAAATTGTTAGCGGCGAGTATGTTGGTATCTGGCCAATCATGACCTTGCACAGCGCTGAACTGGCGTAGCTGCGATACTGACTCTACGGCGCTGAGTGCCCTCGCCAGTTTCGGGTGCGCAAGCAGTACTCGCTGACCAATGAGCCCCTTAAATAGCGGTACCTTAACCGCAATAGCTAACTTTTCTCGTGCTGGGCTGGTCATACTCCAGTGCACGTCGACACGCTTACCATCAAGCATGTACAAAATACGCTGTTGATGCGGATGCACATCAACATAACTGATAGTATATGGCTTATCACTGATAGCTAATGCGCTTTGCAATAGCGCTTGTAAGTAATAATCACGGGGATACAGAGGACGCATTTCTTGGGCAACACGAACTGGTTGCTGAGCGTAAACAGGGACACACAGCATAAGTGAAAACAACAGTGCCCTTGTTAATAATCCCTCAACCATCATTCACCTCCTCAGCTCTGCGCTCAAACTACCGTCCATATTGACACACTGCAACACAGAACTAATGTGATTTTATTCATGTAATGACAACGGTGAAAGCGAGTCCAGTGGCTCAGGGTGTATACGAAATAACGGTGCGGCGGGCCCGCGTCGCTGGCAGCAAAAGAGGAGGCTCCCCTTGTGACGCTTAGCCTCTTTTTTTGCATCGGTCGCTAATGTCGCAACTTGGTGACTATTATCGCAGCTACGTGTATCTGGTGTGACTAACCCCACGGCCAAAGCCAATAACGGCACGAACTGACGCTGCCCTTCACGATTACAGCTCCAATAACCTTGCGCTGCGATATGCTCAGGGCTAAAAAATCGCCGAACCTGAGTATCAAAATCAGCAATCACAGCCTGGCATGTAGCACTGGCATCCTCACCATCAAATACAACCATAAAGTCATCACCGCCAATATGGCCAATAAAGCAGGGAACGGCTTGGCAATGACTGCGGATGATATCAGCTAATAATTTAATCACACTATCGCCACTGGCATAGCCGTATAAATCATTGAACTGTTTGAAATGGTTCAAATCAAAATAAGCAATCGAAAAGGCACGGTTGCTGCGCAAACGGTGCTCAATCGCATCATTAATGGCGATATTGCCGGGTAACATGGTCAGTGGGTTAGCATGCTGAGCATGACGTACTTTTTCTTCGGTCATGTGCTTGAGAATTTGCCGCAGATGCACGACACCTAAATACTTACCGCCTCTAGTTACGATGATATAGCGACGGATATCAAAATCATTGTCGGTAATTTGCCGGCTCACTCTATCAAGCTGCTCATTTTCATCAACCACGAGTGGCTCGGCGTCCATCAACGACGCTATCGGCTTTTTGTCATACAAAGCATGACCATAAGGTGAAGCAAACACTTCTGTTAACTGCTCTTTGTATAGCAAGCCAACGGGCTGGTGATACTGATCAATAACAACCAGTGAAAACAGCGCCTTATCGTTATCAAAAATACGCTGCGCCTCTCGACACAAAGTGTGTTGGCAGATAGCTTGTTGCTCTATCGCTAACCATCCCACCGCCAGCGATGGCTCAACAAAGTGCTGATGGTGAGTGTGCCCTAAATTTTGCAAGCGTTGCGCCTCAAATTGCTGGCTAGGCTCTGCACTCGGGCGCTCGAATAAATATCCCTGTACCGTATGTAGCTCGAGTGTTCGTAACAATTGAAACTCTTCTTCTCGCTCTATTCCCTCGGCGACCACCCGAGTATGTGTGGCTTTTGCTAGCTCCGTTATAGATTTTAAAAACTCTTTTTTCACCGGACTTTGATCGCAATGGTCTATAAAGTAGCGGTCTATTTTGACAATATCGGGTTGTATTTCTGACCATTGTTTAAGCCCTGAATACCCCGCTCCTAAATCATCTATGGCAATGAGAAAGCCAAGCTGACGATAATGTGCAACCGCTTTGCGTAACTGCTCGGTATTATCCACTTTATCTTGCTCGGTGAGCTCAATAACTACTTGCTGCGCACCGAGGCCATAATCTCGCAGCAGCTGCAGGGTTTGCCCTTTAGGGTGAGCCGGATCCGATAACGTGTTGGGGCTGACATTGAGAAACAACTTGCCAGCTAATTGCTGCTTAGCGAATGAGGCTATTGCCGTTTCTCGACACAGTAACTCTAATTCGGAAAGACGATGGTGCGCTACAGCACAGCTAAATAGAGCGTCGGGTCTGTGCAAAAAGCTATCTTCAGGCCCCCTACTGAGTGCTTCATAGCCAATTATCGCTTCTTGGTAGAAGTCAAAAATAGGTTGAAAAACGCAGGTAACTTGGCGCTTTTCAATAATTTCGGCTAATTCTGCTATTAATTCGGCACTCACAGCTTTGTACACCCAATATTAAAATGGTGGCAAAGCCTAGCAAGGGATTATGACAGCGTCATGAATTGACTACTTTCTCTGCAATTGCTGCTGAATGATATTGAAATGGGCTTGCGCTTTGAGTGCATGTCGACGCGCCGACACAGTATTAACTGCGCCAGTTTGCGACTCTCTCACCATAGCTCTAATTAGCAACGGAAGAACTGTCGCCTCCTTAATATGATAGCAAATCGGTGCCTCAAAGGTGGGTAAAGCATCGCCATTATGGTATTGCTCACTCAGCTCTACATACGTTAATTGCACTGAACTATCAAAGCCTTGATATAAGCTCTGTAGGTACGCGTCACACTCGGGAAAGCGCAGCCTTAGATCTGGGATTTGCGCGTACATGGCAACGGCTAAGGCTGTACTTATATGCTCGAGCTCTGGTGCTCGTCCTTGCAAGCGTAACTCACTGAGGAGCTGCTCACTCATGCCTAGGTACACTTGGGTTGCTGAGTTCGGATCAGCAATTGGCTGTGGCTTGCCGACGCTGTCACCGCAAGCACTTATTGTTAGCAAAGCTAAGACCAGTAAAAACAACTTCATAAGACTGGGCCTGTATAACCGCTGTGACAACGAACTACATTCATTGTCACAACCAGGGAACTGGATATATAAAAAATGCCGCATTAAAGCGGCATTTTCAACGTTTGACCTTTATTCTCTAAGGCATAGGATCGAGATCAGCGCCCTCTTTCTCTACTTCTACGGGGATCAAGTCCTCTTTACTAACTCCAAGGAATACCGCCACAGAGCTGGCAACATAGACCGACGAGTAAGTACCGATGAATACACCAAAGAGTAATGCCGTAGCGAAACCATGGATAGTTTGACCACCCCATACGAACAAGGCTATCAATACCAAAATAGTGGTAATTGAAGTAACCAAGGTTCGATTCAATGTCTGTGTAAGAGAGAGGTCGATAATTTCCAAGGTGTCGTCAATACGCACTTTGCGGAAGTTCTCACGGATACGGTCTGAAACAACAATAGTATCGTTAAGTGAATAACCGATGACCGCAAGAATCGCCGCCAAGATAGTTAAATCAAACTCCAAGCCTAATAGTGAAAACAGGCCCATAGTCAAAATAACATCGTGGAACAAGGCAAATACCGCACCTAGGGCGAAACGCCACTCAAAACGTAAGGCAACATAGAGCAAAATACAGATCAAAGCAGTCAGCATCGCTAAGCCACCCTGCTCTTTCAAATCTTCACCGACACTGGGACCAACAAACTCGATACGGCGCATCTGCGCCTGTGCATCGGCCTGCTTTAAGGCTGCCATAACCTGGTTACCAATGACCTCAGCTTTCACTCCCTCTCCTTGTGGAGGAAGACGCACAAGTACGTCTTTACTGGAGCCAAACAGTTGTACAGAGGCATCAGCGAAGCCATTCTCTGCGAGTACTTTTCGTACTTGGGAGAGCTCAGCGGGCTGTGAAAAGCCCACTTCTACAGCTGTACCACCGGTAAAATCTAACCCAAAATTAAGGCCTTTAACCACGAAAGACGCCAGCGCGGCAATAATCAATAAAATTGAAAAGCCCATCGCTACTTTGCGTGCTTTCATGAATGGTAAAGTACCTTTCACTTTTAATAATTGCATGCTTCGCTCCTATATCGATAGCTTTTCAATGCGCTTACCACCAACAACTAAGTTGATAACCGCACGGGTACCAACAATGGCGGTAAACATTGAAGTTAAGATACCTATTGCCAGAGTTACCGCGAAGCCAGCTATTGGTCCGGTTCCCACTGCAAACAGAATAATCGCGGCGATTAAGGTGGTAATGTTGGCATCAAAAATGGTACTAAAAGCACTGTCGTAACCGAAATGGATGGCCTGCTGTGGACTACGTCCATCAGCCAATTCTTCGCGGATACGCTCGAAAATAAGTACGTTTGCGTCCACCGCCATACCGACTGTTAAGACGATACCAGCAATACCAGGTAAGGTCAGCGCAGCACCTGGGATCATCGACATCACTCCGACAATCATCACCAAGTTAGCACCCAAGGCTAGGTTAGCAACCAAGCCGAAACCTTTGTAATAAAGCAGCATAAAGGCTAAAACAAACGCGAAGCCAAGCACCACAGCGGTCATACCCGCTTCAATATTTTCTTGCCCTAAGCTTGGACCCACGGTGCGCTCTTCTACGATTTGGATCGGTGCAACAAGGGCACCTGCACGCAGCAGCAAGCTCAAGTTATGTGCTTCAGCTGGGTTATCTAAACCGGTAATGCGGAAACTACGCCCTAATCGTGCTTGAATCGTCGCCACGTTAATTACTTCTTCCACTTTGATAGGCGGAAGCGGCTTTCCGTTTTCGTCTACTTCGCCAGAAGGCTTGTATTCAATAAACACGGTCGCCATTGGCTTACCTATGGCGCGTTTGGTAAAGGCATCCATCTTGGCACCGCCTTTAGAATCCAGCTTAATGTTAACCTGTGGACGCTGATATTCATCCATGCCAGATTGTGCACCGGTAATATGGCTACCTTCCAGAATGACCCGCTTTTTCAGTACCACAGGACGGCCTTCGCGGCTCATGATCATTTCAGTACCAGGCGGTGTGCGCCCTTGCATCGCCAATCCTGGATCAGCATCTTGGTCAACCTCACGAAACTCTAGGGTTGCCGTAGCGCCTAAGATTTCTTTTGCACGCGCGGTGTCTTGTACACCGGGTAATTGCACAATAATGCGCTCTGCGCCTTGACGTTGAACATTAGGTTCAGCAACACCGATTTGGTTAATCCGGTTACGAATAATGGTCTCGTTTTGCTTGATCGCATAATCACGCAACTCTTTAATACGCTGCTCGCTCATTGAGGCAATAAAGCCATTGTCGTTGTTGCTGTCATCAACAAACAAGTAACCCGGGTAGCGGTCTTGCAAGAAGCGCTCAGCAGCGTCTTTGTCTTGCTCACTGCGCATCACCACTTGCACGCCATCGCTCCCCGCTACGCGGCGGATAGTGCGGTAACGCAGTTTTTCTTCGCGTAAGTCTGAGCGGAAATCTTGCTCCATCTGGTTCAGGGCATTATCCATCGCCGTCACCATGTCAACTTCCATGGTGAAATGCACACCACCACTTAAGTCAAGACCGAGCTTCATTGGGTTACCACCAATGGCTTTTAGCCATTGTGGTTGAGCTGGCGCCATGTTAATGGCAGAGATGTAATCTTCACTTAAGTTGTCGCGCAAAATGTCCTGAGCTTTAAGTTGTTGTTCGACATTTTTGAAGCGGACCAGGATCTGGCCATCGGCGAGTTTGCTCGACTTGGTTTCAATTTTATTATCAGTCAGGATTTTATTTACTGTATCTAGCGCACTGAGATCGGCGTCGGTTCCCTTTGTTCCGGTAACCTGAATGGCCGGATCGCGGCCATAGATGTTCGGGGTGGCATAAAGCACCCCGACTGCCAATACAACAAGTACGAGTAAATATTTCCATAAGGGAAACTTATTTAACACGTATCTTTCCTTTTTGGTTTATAGCGACTTCATTGTGCCTTTGGGTAGTACTGCGCTAATCGCAGACTTCTGCACTGTTACTTCGGTTTGGTCGTTCAGCGAGATAAGCACAAAGTCTTTATCTTCAGACACCTTAGTGATTTTACCAACCATGCCGCCTTGAGTAAGCACTTCATCACCCTTAGCTAAAGCGCTCATTAGGTTTTTGTGCTCTTTTACTCGCTTAGCTTGCGGGCGGTAGATAAGACCATAAAAAACCAGGGCAAAGATACCCAGCATAATTAACATTCCCACGCCATCACCGCCCGGTGCGGCGCCCGCTGTGCTTGCATGTGCGTTTGCAATAAATAAACTCATCAGGTAGTCCCCTTAAGTACTTAACTATTAATTTTAATGTTGTAAATTACAGGCAAGCCCGCACAAGGCGGGCCGCAATTATTCTGTTTCTGCGAGCTCTGGAACCGCAGTATTACGGCGAGCATAAAAGTCTGCTACAAAAGCGTCAAGCTTGCCGCTGGCAATTGCCTCACGCAACCCTTCCATTAAACGTTGGTAGTAGCGCAAGTTATGAATGGTGTTCAAACGCGCACCGAGAATCTCATTGCACTTATCCAAGTGATGCAAATAAGCGCGTGAGTAGTTCTTACATGTGTGGCAATCACATTCACTGTCCAGCGGCGCGGTGTCAGTCTTGTGCACGGCGTTACGGATTTTAACCACCCCACCGGTAACAAATAAATGACCATTACGTGCGTTTCGTGTAGGCATCACGCAGTCAAACATATCAATACCACGACGTACCGCTTCAACGATATCTTCGGGCTTGCCGACGCCCATTAAATAACGCGGTTTTTGCTCTGGCATTTTGTAAGCGCAATGGTCGAGAATATTGATCATGTCTTCTTTTGGCTCGCCTACAGAGAGTCCACCGAGGGCATAGCCATCAAATTCAATTTCCTCCAGCCCTGCTTGCGATTGTGCTCGCAGCTCTGGGTACATACCACCTTGAATAATACCAAACAGCGCTGACGGGTTATCACCATGCGCTTGTTTTGAACGTTTTGCCCAGCGCAGTGATAATTCCATAGAGTCTTTTGCTTGCTTCTCCGTTGCTGGGTAAGGCGTACATTCGTCAAAAATCATGACAATGTCAGAGCCTAGATCACACTGCACTTGCATCGCTTTTTCAGGGCTCAGCATTATTTTCTCACCGTTAACGGGAGAGCGGAACATGACGCCTTCTTCCGTTATTTTACGCATTGCGCCGAGACTGAATACCTGAAAACCACCGGAGTCTGTCAAAATCGGCTTGTCCCATGCCATGAAGTCATGGAGGTCACCGTGTTGTTTAATAATCTCAGTGCCCGGGCGTAGCATGAGGTGGAAAGTATTTCCCAAGCAAATGTGCGCCCCCGTATCTTTAAGCTCGTCTGGGGTCATCCCCTTTACTGTGCCATAGGTACCTACCGGCATAAATGCGGGGGTTTCTACGACACCGCGTTCGAAAATTAAGCGCCCACGGCGGGCTTTGCCGTCGGTTGTATCTAGTTCAAATTTCATGTGGTCCTCAATAGGTCGGAAAAACAGTCCAACTCGAGCGCAAAATGCGCAGATTAACCGCCCGATTTTACCTGTTTTGTCGCAGCAATACTATGAATTGGGGCGAATCGAAGAAATAAAAGCAACAAATAAAAAAAGCCGCTTCTTGCGGCTTTTTCTTAGTCTTTATCTTGGCGGGTTAAAAACATCGCATCGCCATAACTAAAGAAACGATAACGCTCTTTAATAGCCTCTTGATAGGCCGACATAATATGCTCCTGCCCAGAGAATGCGCTGACCAGCATAATTAATGTGGACTCCGGTAAGTGAAAGTTTGTGATCATGGCATCGACGACATTGAACTGATACCCAGGGTAGATAAAGATATCGGTATCGCCGACATAACTAATGAGCTCACCGCCACCGATTTTCGCTGCCGATTCCAAAGAGCGCACCGAGGTTGTGCCCACGGCAATAACGCGCCCACCTTGGGCTTTAGTTTTCGCAATGGCATCAACAACATCTTGTGGTACATCAATGTATTCTGAGTGCATATGATGCTCTTGAACGCTGTCTACCCGCACCGGCTGAAACGTCCCTGCACCAACGTGTAAGGTCACAAACGCCATGGCCACGCCTTTGTCCTTTAACGCTGCCATTAGCGGCTCATCAAAATGTAATCCGGCTGTTGGTGCGGCAACTGCACCGGGTTTTTCACCATACACTGTTTGATAGCGCTGCTTATCTTCATCAGTATCAGGGCGGTCAATATACGGAGGCAAAGGCATATGGCCTATCTGCTCAAGGGTGTCTAACACTGACATATCACCTTTGAGCTCAAGCTCGAACAGCTCGCCTTGACGGCCAATCATTTCCATCTGCGCTTGTTCTTCAAGAACCATCACCGTTCCCGGTTTAGGTGACTTATTGGCTCTCACGTGAGCAAGCACACGCTTATCATCAAGCACTCTTTCTACAAGCACTTCCACCTTGCCACCAGAGCGCTTTTGTCCATGCATACGGGCAGGGATCACTTTGGTGTTATTAAACACCAACAGATCACCAGGCTCGATGAAGTCAATGATGTCCTTGAAGATATGGTGGGTGGTATTACCGCTGTTACCCTCTACTTTTAACAGGCGACTTTGGCTACGTTCCTTTTGCGGAAATCGAGCGATCAATTCTTCAGGTAGCTCAAAACTAAAATCGGCCACGCGCATGGGTTTCTCCGGGGTGCTGAAAATCGCGCCAATTCTAGTTCCCCCCTTGACTGAAATCAAGCGCATAGCGCTTGTCTCGGGTGACAATTACCTATAATCTAGTGAATTCAATTTAGGTCTTAAACAGTTGGGTTGCGATACCATGGCTACGCCCTTAAGCCTCATGATAGTCAATGCCAGTGCAGTTGAGCGCAGCATCATTAAACGTACTTTGGGGCGTCTCGATATTTTCTCTGTGCTTGAGTTCGCAGACTCCCAAGAAGCATTGCAGGTGCTGAAAGAACGCGCGGTAAGCTTAGTGATTACCGGACTGGATGTAGGCACCATCGATGGCTGGCGCTTTTCACGAATGATTCGCTCCGGATTGCTGAAAACCCCTAAACACACCCCGATTGTACTGACTCCCCCTTTTTATTGTGAACGTATCGCCGAAACCACAGCTCGCAGCTATGGTATTGATGCGGTTGTGCCCATAGAGCGCCAAGATTTACTACCGCAAACACTGGCCAATGTTCTGTCCACGCAACTCGATAAAAGCAGTCGTTTAGGTCTGCTGTTACTCGAAGCCGATAGCACCAAAGCAAAAGCGATGAGTGAGGCTTTAGCGTTAAACTTTGCCGTTGAAGTATGCAGCTCTGTGCGCCAAGCCTTAAGCATGTATTTGCAAGGGCGTTACGCCATCGTATTGCTAGATGCGAGTATTGCCAATGCCGAGACTGCTAACGAGTTGGTTCAAAGTATTCTCTCTCATAATGCCAGCCAAGCGATTGTCACTATTATAGATAGCCACGACGCTGACTATGCCGAGCGTTTATTGTTGAGCGGCGTCACCGACTTTATTCGTCGCCCTTACAATGACGCACTACTAATGAAAGTGTGTGACCACGCCGCGCGTCGTGAAGACTTTATAGCCAGCTACAGCGAGTTTGAGAAGAAAGTGGCGCAGCTAAGCCAAAGTCAATCACGCTATAAAGAGCTCTATTCAGCGCACCAACGCATTCTTATGCATCTTAATACCATCGTTATGGAGCTCGACGAGCAAGGCTGCATCCGCTTTATTAACCCAGCCTGGGAAGCAAATACCGGGTATGGTTTAAAGCAAAGTATTGGCAAGCCGCTTACCAACTACGCGTTAGCGCATGACCAAGCAAGGCTTCAGCAAGTATTGAGCGCTGTTGCTCAGGGTGAGCAACAACGGCGTAAGATAGAAGTGCAACTGGTTACACAACAGGGCAATAGCGCTTGGTTTGAATGCCGTTTCCAGCATGTTAATGAAGCCAATGCTGGCGCGGTGATCACCGCTTCCATCGACAATATTGAAGAGCGCAAGCAGGCGGAGTTACAGTTACAACACTTAGCATTACACGATACCCTTACAGGGCTTCACAACCGCTATTATTTTGACCAACAACTCTCTCAGTTGTGTCGCCAAACCCGTGCTAATGATGAGCACGCACTGATTTATATCGACCTTGACCACTTCAAAATTATTAACGACAGCAAGGGACACCAAGAAGGTGACGTTGTTCTTAAAGAGGTCGCCAACTTATTCCAAGAGCATATCGGCGATAGCCATTTAGTCTTTCGCATCGGCGGCGATGAGTTCGCCATTTTACTAAAAGACACCCCATTTTTAGACGCTCATATGGTGGCTGAAGGGGTATGTATGGCCATTGATAGCTACCAGTTCCATTGCCAAGAGCAGCTCTACTCTATTAGTTGCTCAATCGGCATCACACAAATATCGGCACAGAACAACGATGCTAATGAATGCCTTAAGCAGGCTGATATCGCACTGTATATTGCCAAAAGTCAGGGCCGTAATTTAGTGCATTGCTATGATGCTCGTGACTCGCAAAGTAATGCGATGCAAAGTGGCTTGGAATGGGGTCACAATGTGCGCTCGGCACTGCAGCAAAACAACATCGAGTTACACTATCAGGCCGTGTGGGACATTAAGCGATCGCGTATTGCTTATTATGAGGCCCTATTAAGACTGGTTGTTGATGACGAGCTTATCTACCCGAACCAATTTATCCCAGCCCTTGAAATGCTCAATGACAGCTACTTGATGGACCAATGTGTAGTTCGCCGAGCGATTAGCGATCTCAGTGAAAACCCGCAGTTACAGCGTGTTGCCATCAACCTCTCGGCGCAATCGTTTTTAGATGAGCGTTTATTGCCACATATCCGCGCCATGCTCAATGACTATCACGTCGATCCCAAGCGCGTTATTTTTGAAATTACCGAAAGTGCCAGCATTGATAACCTGAGTGCAACCCGAGACATGATCTGCGCGCTTAACGAGCTTGGCTGTGACTTTTCCATTGATGATTTTGGTACTGGATTTAGTACCTTTGACTATCTCAAGCGCTTGCCAGCGCAGCATGTCAAAATTGACGGCTCATTCGTGCGCGATATGCAACATGACCCTATAGACTATGCGTTGGTTAAGGCCATCAACGATATTTCACGCTCGCTGAAAAAGCATTCAGTAGCGGAATACGTTGAAAATAAAGAAATTTATAACCTACTTAAAGAAATTGGTGTCGATTACGCTCAAGGCTACTTTATCGCCAAACCCGCCCCGATAGCGTCACTGCAAAACAATCAAAAAATAATCTCTGCAAAAACATCTAGCTAAGTAATAACGAACGAAATTTAACAATTTAGCGCTTTTTCTGAGCGCTCATTTAGCTATACTCAAATTATTCAGTGCGCTGTGAGAGAAGCAGGTTAAGCACGTACAGTTAATTATTAACCTGCTGAAAATACTAAATAAATCATAAAGCCCAACAATGGAATGTGGCATAGCCGGAGAGGTTATATCGGCTTAGAAGACATTGTCTATCAATGACATCAACAAGGCTCATTAAGGAAAATCAACATGACTGCTTTAGTAACATTACTGCTGATTATAAACATGCTCATCGCCAGCCAGTGCTACCTTCACGCCAAGCGCAAGGGGTATCCGGTACGGCTGTTTTTAGCACTGGGTGTTATTCCGTATTTTAATCTTGTGGTCTGGGTCTATTTGTTGTTTTTACCGGCACTAGAAAAGCCCCTGTTTAAACCAAAATCAACACCTTAGATAGTTAGGTTCATTAAGGCTCTTCACTGCCCACCGTGCTGCAAGTACGCAGGAACTCGCCGACTTTATCGCTGAATAGCCGGAAGTCACCGATTCTTCCCGTGGTCTTGCGCCAAATTAAACCAACATCGCGATGCGCATCAGCGCCGGAGCTGGTAGCCACAAGCGGCTTGGCATCAAGTATGCCCGCGTTAATCGCCATTTGTGGTAAAAATGTAACGCCCAACTTATATTCCACCATCGACAACAAGGTGTGTAAATTCGCAGCTTCGAATGGGTTGATGCAACTCGCTCGCTCCAAATTACACGCACTGAGCGCATGCCCAGTCATACAGTGCTCACGTTCAAGGAGGAATACGCTGTGCTCTGGAAGCGCGTTGTAATCCACCGACTCATCAATGGGGTAGTCTTTGTGTTTCACGAGGTAGAACTTGTCTTTTGCCAATATCTGCGTGTGAAAGCGTCCAGTTTCATAAGGCAGTGCTAGCAGCGCGATATCGATATGGCCATGCTCTAACTTATCGAGTAGGTTATCACTGGTGTCTTCTACCAGCACTAAATCCAAGTCTTTAAACGTTTCTTTGCAGTAGCAATAAAGTGGCGCAGCGACAAAGCTAGCAATAGTCGGAATGACGCCAAGCGTTAGCGTACCGCTAAGCGGGTGCAGATGGCTGCGGGTCAGCTCTTTCACACTCATGGTGTCGTTAATTATTTGCTTGGCCTTCGCTACCACTTCTTCGCCAATGCTGGTGAACATTAAACTGCGGTTTTCACGCTCAATTAGTTGCACGCCGAGATTTTCTTCAAGGTTTTGAATCGCGCTACTCAAAGTCGACTGGCCGATATAACAGGCGCTAGCTGCGCGACCAAAATGTTGATGCTGATGAACTGCGATTAAATATTGTAGTTGCTTGATACTAGGCAGATTGGTCATGTTTATTGCTCACAAATAAAAAGACCCCAACACCGAGGGCGCTGAGATCTTTTCAAGCTAAAAGACGGTTCTGTCATGTGTTGTGGGAGGTAACTCCCACAACGACGTTATACGCCGAATACTGTTCTTAATATGTAGAAGATTACAATAGCAAGAGCAGCACCAACAGGCAATGTTATTACCCAAGAAACCACAATGTTTCTAATCACACTCATATTCAGTGCAGCAATGCCGCGTGCCATACCCACACCCAAAACGGCACCGACTAGTGTTTGCGTGGTCGAAATTGGCAAGCCAGTACCAGAGGCAATAACTACAGTTGATGCGGCTGCAAGCTCGGCTGCAAAGCCTCGGCTTGGCGTTAAGTGTGTAATTCCTTCACCAATGGTTTTAATCACTTTCTTACCTAAGATAGCAAGACCCATTACGATACCTAGGCCACCTAAAGGAAGAATCCACCATGCAAGTGCTGCTTTTTTCGCAAGCTCACCGTTATTTTCAACGATATTTACAACGGCAGCAAGTGGGCCTATGGCGTTGGCAACATCGTTCGAACCGTGTGCAAAAGCCATACAACAAGCGGTCAGTACCATGAGTACAGCAAACACTTTCTCAACGTTGTTAAACTGCATCGCCTTATCGGCTTTAGGGTCCATTTTTAAGCGTTTAATGGCAAGCATACCAATAATGCCGATAAGCACAGCAATAGCTACCGACAAGGCATACCCTTCAACCGTTCCTAGGTTGATACCAATGTGCTTTAGGCCTTTTTTGATAGTCACCAAGGACATGACAAAACCAGCCAAACCCATATAGAGAGGTACGTAGCGTTTAGCATTATCCAGTGGGTTATTGGTATCGAAAATAAGCTTTTGCGCGCTCATAAAGATAAGGTAAGCAATGAAGCCTGATAGCGCAGGCGTCACCACCCAGCTACCCACAATCCCCGCAACCTTCGTCCATTGAATCGCTTCGCTACCTACAGCAACGAGAGCAAAACCAATAATAGCGCCGATAATAGAGTGTGTTGTGGAAACAGGCCAGCCTAAAAAGGACGCAATTAATAACCAGCTACCGGCCGCGAATAATGCTGAAATCATGCCCAACACCATCAGTTCGGGGATATCAGCAAACGGAGCGGCGTCTATAATGCCTTTACGTATGGTCGATGTAACCTCACCACCGGCTAAATATGCGCCAGCGAATTCGAAGATCATCGCAATGATAATCGCTTGTTTAATGGTCAGTGCTTTAGAGCCGACTGACGTACCCATTGCATTGGCTACGTCATTGGCACCGATGCCATAAGCCATGAAGAAACCTACCGCAGCGGCAACCAACACCAGCACGGTACCGTAGGACGAAATAATATCCATCAGAATAACCTTATTGTCTTAACTTTGTTTGAGCCAGCAGTGTGTTCATATTGTCTTTGCTGGATCTTGGCAATGTTAACGAGCTAGCAATACTTCTAAACGCGAACCAACGCGCTCAGCAATATCGGCTAAATCGCCCACCCACTCGATGATCTTGTACAAGAACATGACATCAACAGGGTTTAGTGTATCTTCAATGCGACGCAATTCTTGACGTAGCTTAATTTGCATATCGTCTGTGTCTTGCTCAATCGCATCAAGTTCGGCGAGCATTTTCTCAACCAGGGTTACTTCACGACCACGGAAGCCTGTTTCAAGTAATTCATCTAGCTCATTAATAGCTTTTGATGCTTGCTTGGTGGCGTCCACACAGCGTGATAGATACTGTAAGAAGTCGCTTTGGATGGTTTTTGGGATTGCCATCTCACGGCCAATAACGCGTCCAGCGATGTCTTTAGCTTTATTGGCTATCTTGTCTTGGTGGGTGATCAGTTCGAGCAAATCGGTGCGCTCAACTGGAAGGAACAGTCCACGTGGAAGATTAAGTCTAATCTCACGTTTAAGATCATCGGCCTCACGCTCTATGGAGCGTATTTTAAGACGTAACTCTTCCGCTTCTTGCCATTGAGACTCAAATACATGCTCAAAAAAGGGAATGAGTAGCGCACTTGCTTTGTGCACTTTTTTAATATGATCTTCAATTGGTTTAATAGGTGATTTTGCAAAAACCCCTAAAAACGCATTACTAGGCATAACTGACCCTTTGAATCTAAGTTTGCAATAAAACCGTCATAAATAGGTCATAAACATAGACTACATTGGTTTTGTAGGCTCGTTTCTTTGCTATTTTCCACGACTTAGTTTAACTATGCTTTCGAGCCCAATTTTACCCTATGTGCAGCTCAAACGCATCGAATTTCATGCCTTATTCAGTAAGCTTTTACACTCAACTGGCAATGATTATTTAACATCATAAAAAAAGGGCAAATGTCCGTATTTGCCCATCTTTATTTTCTAAAATAATTACAGTGTCTTAGCGATATCTTCTTGGGAGATATGGCGAATATCCTTGCCGTTGACGAAATAAATCACATACTCAGAAATATTCTGGCAACGATCGCCTATGCGCTCCAAAGAACGTACCGACCAAATCAAGTCCATTACTTTGGGAATTGAGCGCGGATCTTCCATCATGTAAGTCATGATTTGGCGGGTGAGTGCTTCATACTCACGATCCACTTTTTCATCGGCTTTGTGTACTTCAAAGGCCTTTTGCGCGTCCATACGGGCAAACGCATCCAATACGTCATGTAACATGATTGACACTAAGCGACCCATATTTTCAATGTTATTGAGCAACCCTTGCTGATCTTTAGTGAAAGAGTCTAATGCTACTTTGGCAATGCGCTCAGCCTCATCACCAATACGCTCTAAATCAGCAATAGTTTTGGCAATGGCAACAACTAAACGTAAATCACTGGCCGCTGGTTGGCGTTTAGCGATGATGCGCGTGCACTCCTCGTCAATGTTCACTTCCATGGCATTCACGCGGTAGTCATTAGCTTTAACCTTTTTTGCCAACTCAGCATCGTTTTTACTGACTGCATCAAGGGCACTGTTTAGTTGTTGCTCAACTAACCCACCCATGCTCAGTACATGGTTACGCACACTCTCTAGCTCTTCATTAAACTTGCCGGAAATGTGTTTGTTTATATTGTGTTCCATAATCGCCTTCTCAAAATTCTACTCTAGTAATCATAGCAACAAGCGTTGCAACATGCCGCGAGATTAACCGTAACGACCGGTAATGTAGTCTTCGGTTTTCTTCTTACTAGGGGTGGTGAACAGAGTATTAGTATCGGCATACTCAATAAGCTCACCCATATACATAAATGCCGTTTGATCAGATACCCGCGCCGCCTGTTGCATGTTGTGCGTTACAATTACCACGGTAAACTTGTTTTTGAGCTCACTGATCAACTCTTCAATAACCAGCGTTGAAATGGGATCCAGCGCCGAAGTTGGTTCATCCAGCAATAACACTTCGGGTTCGATGGCGATAGAGCGAGCAATCACTAAACGCTGCTGCTGACCTCCAGAGAGACCAAATGCACTGTCGTGTAGACGATCTTTGACTTCGTCCCACAATGCCGCGCCACGTAATGACTTTTCCACCACTTCATCGAGTTTACGCTTGTCTTTAATGCCTTGTAGGCGCAAGCCATAAACCACATTCTCATAAATAGACTTAGGGAATGGATTCGGGCTTTGAAACACCATGCCAACGTTACGGCGTAACGCTGCCACATCCACACGCTTGTTGTAGATATTCTCGCCGTGAAGCAGAATCTCACCGTCGATACGGCAGCTATCTACCAGGTCGTTCATGCGATTGATACAACGTAGTAATGTTGACTTACCACAACCCGATGGGCCGATAAACGCGGTTACCTGACCTTTAGGAATATCCATACTGACATCACTCAGCGCCTGCTTCTCGCCATAGTAAAGGTCGAGGTTTTTAATCTGCAATGCTGTTTGCTCTGGCGTTAGGTTATTCAAATCTAGCTTATCGCTGCTTGATGCATTTACCTGGGGTGCAACTGTAATCATAACTTTGTTACCTATCTCAATTCTTTACATTACTTATCTAGGGCGCGGAACTTTTCACGCAAGTGGTTACGAATACCAATTGCGGTGATGTTCAAGGTGATGATCACCGTCACCAGTAAAAACGCGGTTGCATAAACCAAGGGTCGCGCAGCCTCTACGTTCGGGCTTTGGAAGCCAACGTCATAAATATGGAAGCCTAAGTGCATAAATTTACGGTCTAAGTGCACATAAGGAAAGTTACCATCTAACGGTAGGGTCGGAGCCATTTTCACCACCCCAACCAACATCAACGGCGCCACTTCACCCGCCGCGCGCGCTACCGCCAGAATAAGGCCGGTCATAATCGCTGGGCTCGCCATTGGCACCACGATACGCCACAGTGTTTCCGCTTTGGTCGCCCCGAGGGCGAGTGAGCCTTGACGCACCGAGCCCGGGATTCGAGAAAGTCCTTCTTCGGTGGACACAATCACTACCGGCAGGGTCAAAATCGCCAAGGTCAACGCCGACCACATCACCCCTGGCGTACCAAACACGGGGCTAGGCGCCGCTTCAGGATAAAATAGCTGGTCTAAACTGCCACCTAACATGTAGACGAAGAAGCCAAGGCCGAATACCCCGTATACAATCGATGGTACACCTGCAAGGTTTATCACCGCGATACGGATCATCTTCGTCACCGCATTTTTCGCTGCGTATTCGTGTAAGTAGATAGCGGCCACAACCCCAAACGGTGTCACGATCACGGCCATTAGCATCACCATAAATACGGTGCCGAATATTGCTGGGAAAACGCCACCTTCGGTGTTTGCTTCACGCGGGTCATCGGCGATGAACTTGCCCAACTGACCAAAGTAATGACCGAGCTTGGCAAAGAAGCCCATGTCATTTGGCTGCCAAAAATCAAGCACTTGATAAAGCGGTAAGGTCACCATTTCACCACGCATGTCTCGCACGATCACTTTGTCTCGCTTGGCGGCATCACGCAACGCAAAGAGCTCTTTCTCATAGCCTTTATAAGCTTCACGCAAACGTTTACGCTCGGCTTCAAGCTCAGCCATGTGCTCGGGTGTTAGGTCATTATCAAGCTCATACGCACGCTCTTGTAGACGTAATTGCTCAAGTTCATAGTTAATGTGACCGATTTCACCGTTTTGTAAATCAAGCGCCTGCTCATTAAGCTCAACCGCGCGCTCGACCAGCTCTTCCAATTTGGCGACCTTGTCGCCTTGTACCAGCTCACCTTGCTCATAGACCTGCTCAATATAACCATAGAAGTTACCATTTTTAGAGCGTTCAAACACTGCGAGCTCTTTCGGCGTCGACTGTTTTTGGATGTCGGTTTCTAATAACCAACGGAAATCCAAATCAACATACTCACGGTTACCGGTTTTAATGAGGTAACGGGTAATCTCTTCGGCGCCATAGTTTTTTAACTCAACCCCGGAGGCTCGTACTCGACTCGCGGGCACCGCCTCGCGATCATAGATTTCGCCAATGACCGTTTGCTGAGGTACAGAGCCTTGCACTTCAAACTGGTGTACTTCTGATGGCCAGAAAAAGCTCAGGCCACGCCATGCAATTAGCGCTAACAAGCCAATTACAGAAATCAAACTGATGCTTACAGCACCACCGGTCATCCAAATCCAAGGAGAACCAGACTTAAACCACTGTCTTACCATGTCGTGTCTCCTCTAATTACAGTGAGCTGTATTTTTCACGCAGACGCTGACGAACAAACTCAGCAAGCGTGTTAAACACGAAGGTGAAAATAAAGAGTACAAAGGCTGCCAAGAATAGAATGCGATAGTGTGAACTACCCACTTCAGATTCCGGCATCTCTACGGCAATGTTTGCTGCTAACGTACGCATACCTTGGAAGATACTCCAATCCATAATCGGGGTATTACCGGTGGCCATGAGTACAATCATGGTTTCACCCACGGCGCGGCCTAAACCCATCATAACCGCCGAGAAAATGCCCGGACTCGCTGTCAGCAAGACCACCCGCACTAAGGTTTGCCATTGGGTAGCACCTAGAGCTAGAGAGCCTTGCGTAAGGTGGCGAGGAACACTGAATACTGCGTCTTCGGCAATCGAAAATATGGTCGGAATAACGGCAAAGCCCATGGCAATTCCTACCACCAACGAGTTGCGCTGATCAAAAGTCATACCCAGTTCATTAGTAATAAACTGACGTGCATTACCATCAAATAACCAGTTCTCGACGCTGCCGCTCATAGCAAAGGAAACCCAGCCAACCAGTAGCACAACCGGCACCAAAATAATTGAGTGCGCTCCATCAGGAATACGATGACGGATCTGCTCAGGCAGTTTTGTCCAAGCAAAGGCAGTGCTAATAATGGCAACGGGCAGCAATATCAACAACGCGACTATGGCGGGCAAGTTTTCCTCAATCAAAGGCGCTAACCAAAGACCAGCAAGGAAACCGAGAATAACGGTTGGTAAGGCTTCCATAATTTCAACGGTGGGCTTCACCACTTTGCGTAGTTCGCTAGACATAAAGTAAGCGGTATACACAGCAGCAGAAAGTGCAATGGGCACAGCAAATAGCATGGCGTACATCGCCGCTTTAAGAGTACCGAAAGAAATTGGGATCAGTGAAAACTTAGATTCAAAATCATCACTGGCCGACGTTGATTGCCAAATATAATCAGGCTCAGGGTAGCCTTCATACCAGACTTCCTGCCACAACCCAGACCAAGTTACCTCTGGGTGCTCATTCTCAATTTCTATCACCTTCACTTGGTTATCAGCCAAGATCAGCGCTGCATTTGAACGCGGAGCAATGGCAAAATTTTTGATCATGCCATCGGCCACTTTGCCCTGCCATAGTTTCGCTTCACTGGTGGTGTAATACACCCCAAGCTCACCATTGTCACCGGCAGTAAAGAAAGTGCGGCGATAAAATTCGGTGTATATATCAATGGCTTTTTGCTTTGAGGTTTCAAAGGCGCGGATTTTCTTAAAGGCTTTGCCGTCATCGGTGTTCACCTCAAACCACTGCGATACCTCGCCATTGTCGTTTGCCAGCATCAGTGAATTGGCGCCAGCAAGCAGCTGCGCGGAAATAATGTTGGCATTTTCTTCGTTAGCAGCAAGTACTTGCGTCAGCTCAACGTCGCTGGCATAACGGCTGTTATAGATATAAATTTGGTTGGCTGAACGCACGAAAACGCGACTGCCGTCGGGCGAGATCAACAGCTCATCAATGCGGCCATCGATGTTAAGCTCGGTTTGTTCAGCAACCCACTCAACCTCGCCGGTCATGAAGTTTTCTTCACCGACATAGGCGCTAAATACCACTCGCTTGTCTGCGGTTAGGGCCACCATCACCACTTTTTCTTCGCTTTGCGAGAATGCAAAACGTTTAATGGCCTGACCTTGTGGGTCAACCTCTAGCGGCTTTTCGCCTAAAGGGTAAGTCAAACGTGGAGTCAACTTGCGCTGATTATTGGGGAAGCTCACCATAAAGCTTGGCTTAACGATAACCGCCTCACCATTGCTTAAACCATAGGCATATAAACCTTGGTGCGGTGCGCTAGACGCAAAGCTGGTCACGTCTGCAGGAAGAGCCGTTTTCAGCTCGGTCATTTGTTGACCAAAGCCTTGCTCTTGAATGTTGTAAAAGTCCACCGCCCCATCACGCTTAAGCAGATAGGCAATTTCGGTTTGTTCTTCAAGCCCTAAGCCGACAACATCCTGTTGTGCAACATCAAAGCTTGCACGCTCTTCGATGTGCGCAGACTCAAAAATAGGTTGCACCACATAGAGGAGATAGAAAAATATCAGCAACAGCGCCACGAGCACCATTACCCCGCCAGAGGTAATGCCAAACTGGGCTATCTTGTCTTTAAATAGACGGCTTCTATCCGTGCTAAATGTTAAGTTTTGCGGATTGGAAGTCATCAATACACCCTTATATCTTTACGATGCGCGGATTATATTTCATCAAAATGACAGTTTTGTTACATAACGGAAAAACTAGTACGAAATGAGTGAAAAACAACCAATACTGCCAAGGCTGTTTTTACATCTGGTTATGACCTATAGCAAATTGCCATTGCGAAGAATTGGACAAACCCCGAAAAGGGGTCAATACTTGCTCATAGCGAGCACGTGAAGACCACCTTAACTTTTTAATAATTATACGTTTATCTATCTTATTTTAAGGCTGTGCTCGAAAAAGGCAGCCGCATGAGCTGACTAAATTTCCACAATAATAAAGAGACCGTTATTTATGCAGCAGTTAGTACTGACCGTATTAGGCCAAGATCGTCCCGGCCTCGTTGAAGAACTTTCCTCCGTCATCTTAGATCATCACGGCAATTGGCTAGCCAGCAACCTCTCACATCTCGCTGGTAAGTTTGCTGGTATTGTTCAGGTCGAGGTCGCTGAAGAGCACCTGAAAGAGCTTCAAGACGCACTACAACAATCCCCGCACTTAGAGATCCGTATTGAGTCGGGAGATAAACTTGCCAATGACACACCTGAGTGTTTAAACCTTGCGATCACAGGAAATGATAGACCTGGTATAGTGCAAGAATTAGCCGCAGTGATCCGTCACAAAGGCGCCAATATCACGCACCTGACATCGAAGCAACAAAGTGCTCCCAACTGGGGTTCGCCCTTATTCAGTGCGGTTGCTACGGTTACCTTGCCAGCGGGAATGCAGCGCGATGTCGTGATTGACGCTCTGGAATCAATCACCCCAGATGTTATCGTTGATATAGAAAGCTAAAAACAACTTGTATCTACTAAGAAGATGACAGCGCTGTTATGTCATCTTCTGGTCATACTGCGGTAATAAATTAATACACTCACGCAGACTCTCTTCTACACTGAGTGTATTATGAAACCGGAACATATTGTTATGCAGGCGAGCTACTACCCCAAAGAGCTCAGTTGGCTTTCTTTTAATGAGCGCGTACTGCAAGAGGCAAAAGATAAAAACAACCCTATCATTGAACGCATTCGCTTTCTGGGCATATTTTCCAACAATCTTGATGAATTTTTTCAAGTGCGCGTTGCTGACGTAAAACGCCGAATCCTGCTGAACAAACTTCCTGATGCAAACTTCGATGAAGATGAAGCCCTGATGCAGCAAATTCAGGACAAAGTACTTAAGCTAGGGCAAGACTTTAACGTTATCTATGATGATATCTTAGTGGCCCTCAACGAGCACAATATTCATGTTGATCGACCCGAGCAACTCAGTGAGTTTCACCAGCAATGGCTGTTAGCATATTTTAAATCTGAAGTATTAGAGCACCTGTCGCCCATTCTGCTTGATCAAAACAAAAACTATTCCGAGCATATCAACGACACCATGACCTATTTATTTGTCGAAATGCGTCATGAGAAAAGCCATTATGCATTGTTGGAAGTGCCGACCAACCGACTACCACGTTTTGTGCAATTACCTGCGGAAAAAACCCGCCGCCACAAAACCATCGTTCTGCTTGATGACATCATTCTCTATTATCTTGAACAGGTATTTGCCAGCTTTTTTAGCTTTGACGCCATTCGTGGTTTCGCCATAAAGCTCACTCGTGATGCTGAATATAACCTCGACGATGAAATCGAAGAAGGCCTGTTGGATAAAATGTCAAAAGGTCTAAAACAGCGGTTGCGCTCAGAGCCTGTGCGTTTAGTATACGACAGTGCCTTGCCCGGGGAGATGCTTAAAGCACTAAGACGACGCTTGGGGATCACTCGCTATGATGCCCTGATCCCTGGCGGCCGCTATCGCAACTTTCGCGACTTTTTAGCCTTTCCCAATGTCGGCCGGCGCTACCTTGAGAACCGCCCTCTGGCAACCATTCGCTCACACACTTTTGATCATTTCACAAGCGTATTTGATGCCATTAGCCATCAAGACATTCTGCTGTATTACCCCTACCATACCTTCAATCACTTTTTGAACTATGTGCGCCAAGCATCTTTCGACCCTGACGTATTACATATAAAGGTCAATATTTATCGCGTTGCCAGTCAGTCGCGGTTAATTGGTGCGCTGGTGAATGCGGCAAAGAATGGTAAGAAAGTCACCGTTATGGTGGAGTTAAAAGCGCGCTTCGATGAACAAAATAATATCCAATGGGCAAAGAACTTGGACGAAGCTGGGATCAAGGTGATCTTTGGCATCCCTTCTCTCAAAGTGCACTCCAAACTGTGCGTGATTCATCGCAAAGAACACGGGCAGATTGTGCAATATGCACATATTGGCACCGGCAACTTCCATGAAAAAACAGCAAAAATATACACTGACTTTAGCTTATTCACTCGCGATCCCGAGATATGTGAAGAGTGCGATAACGTGTTTAAGTTTATCGAGCACAGCTACAAACACTTTAAGTTCCAGCATCTGATGGTCTCACCTGTGAATGCGCGTGAGCGTATCGAGGAGTTAATTGATGAGCAAGTAGCGCTAGCAAAGAAAGGTCACATTTTTATCAAGGTCAATAACTTAGTTGATAAAGAGTTAATTGATAAGCTGTATATCGCGGCCCAGGCAGGGGTTAAAATAAGGCTGATCATTCGTGGCATGTGCTCTTTGGTCCCCGGCATCAAGGGGTTCAGTGACAATATTAAAGTCATTAGTATCGTAGATCGTTTCCTAGAGCATCCTCGGGTGATGGTCTTTGGCAGTGCTGAGCATACCCAGGTATTTATTTCATCCGCTGACTTGATGACACGTAACCTTGATCACCGGGTAGAAGTAGGCGTCCCTGTTTATAATCGCAGCTTGCAGCAGGTAATCATCGATATACTCGAGTTACAGTGGCGCGATCGCAGTAAAGCCCGAGTGATTGACGCCGAGCAAAGAAATCATTACGTTCGTCGAGGGAACAAGAAAAAAATCCGCTCGCAAATTGCCATTCATGATTACTTAAAGAAATGGGAAAGCAATCGTGCACACCAATGATGTCACTACTTTCGCTGCTGTCGATTTAGGCTCCAACAGCTTTCACTTGTTGCTAGCAAGAGAGGTTGATGGTCGTTTAGAGGTGTTACACAAAGAAAAGCAGCGCGTATATCTTGCCGCTGGCCTTGATAACAACGACTGCCTGAGTGATGAGGCCATAGAAAGAGCGGTCAGCGTTTTACGGCAATTTGCTCGCACTCTCATCGATTTTCCTGCCGCCAACGTTAAGGTGGTTGCGACCTATACCTTACGCCGGGCGCGCAATATCAAAAGCTTCATGCGCCGTGCTCGTTCGGTGTTTCCATTTCATATCGATGTTATTTCTGGTCAAGAGGAAGCACGCCTCATTTATCAAGGCATCGCCCAACACGTACACCATGAGGGGCTACGTTTGGTGATTGATATCGGTGGAGGTAGTACCGAGCTGGCCATCGGAGAGCATCACCAACACCAGCGTTTGAGCAGCAGAAACATGGGCTGCGTGAGCTATTCGCAACAGTTTTTTGCTGACGGGCGTATCTCAAAAAAGCGCTTTAAACGCGCTATTGTTAAAGCCGAGCAAGAGTTAGAGTCTATCGCGAATAGCTTCATCCAATTAGGTTGGCAACATGTACTGGCCACCTCAGGTACAGCCAAAATGCTCAGCGCCCTGTGCCATCAAGGTGACTTAACCCAGCCACTCACCCAAGCAGCATTGGCAACCTTGATTGAAGCAAGCTGTGACTCAGGCCATATAGAGCGATTGGAATTTGCCGAGCTCAGCGAAGAGCGGCGACCCACTTTTTGTGGTGGCCTAGCGATTCTTTACGCCGTGATGACGTTTTTTGATATTGATGCACTCACCTACTGTGACTTTTCACTGCGCGAGGGCATTCTTTACGAGCTCACAGAGCTGCACGCGCACAAAGATATACGTGTTGCCACGATAGCCAATATCTCCACTCGATATGTGGTTGACAGTGAACATGCGGCCAATGTCAGTGCCACCTTGCAATGGCTCTTTCCTCAAATTGAGCAGCCTTGGCAGTTAACCCATGAGGATGATCTCCCCGTGCTGTTATGGGCAGCTCAGCTGCATGAGGTTGGCTTAAGCATAAACTCCTCTGGATTACATAAACACAGTGCCTACATTATTGCTAATAGCCAACTTCCGGGGTTTACCCAAGAACAACAACGGTTACTTGCATGTCTTATTCGCTTTTACAGAAAAAAAATTAAGCTCAAAGCGTTGCCTGAATTTATTGCGCTTCCTTCACTAACGTTGAAGCGCATGATTGCCCTATTTCGTCTTGCTGTATTAATGAATCAAAAGCGCCAAGCCAAGCAAAAGCCTGACTATAAAATCAGCGCAGAGAGTAATGCACTCACGTTGCAATTTGGCAAGCAGTGGCTGTCTGATAACACCTTGCTCGCTGCCGACCTTGAGGCCGAGCAGCAACAATGGAAAAAGCTGGGGCTAGATTTACACGTCTTTTAGGCGATTAGCGCTTTGCATCATTTGTTGTAACGCATTTTGTTCAGTGAGCAGTATTTGCGAAAGCACGTCTTTACAATCTTCAATCTCTGCGCGCTCGGTCAGGTACTGATAAAGATCGATAACCTGTTGATGTTTTTTGGCTAGGTAGTTTTGTACTTGCTGCTCATCATGGGCCATATCGGCACTTAATGATTCGAAGTCAATCAGCTCTGGATTTTCGGCAAAGTACTCATAGCACCAGGTATTTAACGCATTAGAGCTGGTTAATATTTTAAAACTGGCAACGTCAGCAGCAAGCTTCCCCTCATACCCACTTAGATAATCTAACAGCATGGCACAGCGCTTATCGCTGCTTAAACCGAGCTGTTCAAAATTGGCAGCAAGTCGGTTGTGAAATTCCACTGTCCAATCCAGTACATGATTAATCTTTTTAACTTGCATATAGCCTCCTTTAGATAGTGTTTTATACACAGCAAGTTTCATGCACAAAAAAAGCCCGCTGTCACACGGGCTTCTTAATACAATGGGCATGCACTGTTAGGTAATTATTTCACCCTAGGGTGTAAAAGATCCAAAGACTCATTACCAACATGATGGCGTTCTCAGAAAAGCTGACGGCTCCTAGAGGGACTGATTGATTACCACCAACACACGCACAGTTGAGGTCACGCTTATCGATATATACGGCTTTAAATACCGATATGCCGCCAATGAGACCGGCAAAAGTCGCGATCACAGCCGTCGCCCATGGCCATAAGCCGCTGAGCATCCCCAGTCCGGCGGCAAGCTCTAAAAACGGATAAATGTACCCATAAGCAGGGAGCTTCATGGTCAGTAGATCATACTCTTTAAAACCATTAACAAAACTGCCTATATCCATCAATTTTAACAGCGCCAATAAACACAGTGATGCGCCCATAAAGCTCATCACTAAGGTGGTTAATTGCCATCCCATATGCCCAGCGCTTAGCGCAAGGGCGATAGCAAAAGCGGTGCTAAATACTGCAATAACGGGCGTATAGCTTTGCTCATCGTCTTGCTCATCGCTCTGTACACCAAAGTGTTGCTGTAAATCATCAAAACCGCCGATACGCTCACCATCCAAGATGATTTGCGGTGTAGTGCCAACATCGAAGCGAGATTTAAGTGCTTGCTCCTCTTCCTTATCGGCAAAAACGTGATCTTCATAGTCAACATTCTGGCTATCAAGGAGCGCAATGGCCTTTTCACCAAATGGACAACTCGGTTTGCGATAAATATGATTATTACTCATGTCGACTCCTTGTTTGTGTGTTTACCCGCCATAAGAAATACACAGCCGGGATAACGATCAGTGTCAGCAACAATGCACTTGCCATGCCACCGACCATAGGCGCGGCAATGCGGCTCATTACCTCACTGCCGGTACCGCTGCCATAGAGTACGGGCAACAGCCCAATAATAATGGTCGCAACCGTCATCATTACAGGGCGCACTCGCAATCCAGCACCGGTTTTAATCGCTTGGCGTAACTGAGCCGGTGTTAATGGCCCATGCTGGAGCTTGGCCTCATCATAAGCTTGATTTAAATACACCAGCATAATCACGCCAATTTCTACGGCGACACCGGCAAGAGCGATAAAGCCCACACCCACAGCCACCGACAGGTTGAATTGCATCAGGTAAAGCAACCACACCCCACCGATAAGCGCCAATGGCACCGTGCCCATGATAATGGCGACCTCAGCAAAACGGCGAAAGTTTAAAAACAACAAAATAGCGATAATAGCGAGGGTCAAGGGCACCACATAACTGAGCTTGGCTTTCGCCCGCTCCATATATTCATACTGACCCGCAAAGCGCAGTGAGTAGCCAGGAGGTAACTCCAAAGACTGCTGCAGATAGGCTTTAGCTTCACTAACATAGCTGCCCATATCGACGTTATTGATATCGACAAACGTCCAGCCGTTAATGCGCGAGTTTTCGCTCTTGATCCCCGCAGGCCCCGAAGTGACGCGAATGTCGGCAACATCATCGAGCTGTAATTGCACGCCAGTAGGGGTAATAATGGGCAACCTCCCTAAACTTTGTGGCGAATCACGGTAGCTTTGCGGAAAGCGCAGGTTAATGGGGTAACGCTGTTGCCCTTCGATAGTTTGCGTTAGGGTTTGCCCCCCTACCGCAGTGGCAATCATGCTTTGCACTTGCGCCATAGACAGCCCATAGCGGCCAAGCAGCGCGCGGTCAAAACGAATATCTAAATAGCGTCCTCCTGCCACCCGCTCAGAGTACACCGAGGCAGTGCCGGGGAAGTCTTTCAATAAACGCTCAATATCCTGACCAATTTCTTGAATTTTATTTAAATCTGGCCCCGCCACTTTGATCCCCACCGGGGTTTTAATACCGGTGGCGAGCATATCGATCCGGGTTTTTATCGGCATCACCCAAGCATTAGTTAACCCAGGAAACTTAACGAGGGCGTCTAACTCGTCCTTAAGCTTATCGATGGTCATGCCCTCACGCCACTGACTCTTTGGCTTAAACTGAATAAAGGTTTCAATCATGGTCAATGGTGCAGGATCTGTGGCGGTATCAGCGCGGCCTATTTTACCGAATACCGAAGCCACCTCGGGCACGGTGCTGATCAATTTATCGGTTTGTTGCAGTAGTTCACGCGCTTTACCGATTGATAACCCTGGATAAGTGGTGGGCATGTACATTAAGTCGCCTTCATCCAAAGGCGGCATAAATTCGCTCCCCAGCTTACTCAGTGGGTAGTAGGTTGCCCCACCCACTGCCAGCACTAATAACAAAGCAATCTTAGGGAAACGCAAAACGCCACTGAGCAGCGGCCGATAAAGCGCAACCAATAGCCGGTTTAATGGGTTTTTATTCTCACTGACTACTTTGCCACGAATAAAGTAGCCCATAAGCACAGGGACCACGGTAATAGCTAGACCAGCAGCGGCAGCCATCGCGTAGGTCTTGGTGAACGCCAGCGGCGCAAACAAGCGCCCCTCTTGGGCCTCAAGAATAAACACTGGCAAAAAGCTCACCGTGATAATTAGCAAGCTAAAAAATAGCGCCGGCCCCACTTCGGCCGCCGACTGCGCAACAATACGCCAGCGGTTATCGTTATTCAGCGGCTCTCGCTCCATGTGTTTATGCATGTTTTCTATCATCACAATGGCGCCATCGGTCATTGCCCCAATAGCAATAGCAATTCCGCCCAACGACATGATATTGGCGTTAATGCCCTGCATATACATGACGATGAATGCCACTAAGATACCCAGAGGTAAGGTGATCACCGCCACCAGCGAAGAGCGCAGGTGAAAAAGAAAGGCCGCGCACACTAACGCGACAATGAGAAGTTCTTCAAGCAATTTATCAGCTAAGTTATCAATAGCGTTGCCGATGAGGTTTGAGCGGTCGTACACCGGGACGATTTCCACGCCTTCAGGAAGGCTGCCACGCAGTTCATCTAGGCGCGCCTTAACACCATCAATCGTACGCTGAGCATTCTCACCAAAGCGCATCACCACAATACCGCCAACAACCTCGCCTTGACCGTTAAGTTCAGCTATACCTCGGCGCATTTGCGGCCCCAGGGTTACTCGCGCCACATCGCGCAGCAGCAAAGGCACACCATTGTTTTGAATCCCCAGCGGCGTTTGCGCTAGTGCGTCAGTAGATTGAATATAACCGGTGGCAGTGACCATATACTCGGCTTCGGCTTGTTCTATCACAGAGGCGCCAATCGCTTGGTTGTTATCTTTTACCGCCCGTGCCACCATCGCCACAGGAATGTCGTAGGCGCGCAATTTTTGCGGGTCGAGCTCAATTTGATACTGCTTTACCATGCCACCGACCGTGGCCACTTCGGACACCCCGTGCACCGCTTGCAGTTCGTACTTTAGCAACCAGTCCTGAATACTGCGCAGTTCACTTAAATCATGGCTGCCTGTGGTGTCAGTGAGGGCGTAAATGTACACCCACCCGACCCCGGTGGCATCGGGACCCAGGCGTGGCTGCGCGCTACTCGGTAAGTCTCCCTCTACTTGTGACAAATACTCTTGTACGCGTGAGCGGGCCCAGTACATATCGGTGTCATCATCAAAAATGATGTACACGTAAGAATCGCCAAAGAACGAAAAACCGCGCACGGTTTTTGCCCCCGGCACTGACATCATGGCGCTGGTGAGTGGAAAGGTGACCTGATCTTGTACTACCTGAGGGGCTTGACCAGGGTAGCTGGTTTTGACAATCACCTGCACATCAGACAAATCTGGAATTGCATCAACCGGGGTGTTCTTTAAGGTATATAAACCAGCCCCGGTGAGCATCAAAGTCATTAAAACCACTAAGGCACGGTTTTTTATCGACCAATGAATAATAGCCGCAATCATGATGCACCTTCCTGCTCGCTTAGGATCTCAATATCGGTGATCACAAATTGCCCTGCGCGTATCTCAAAACGAAAGCGGATTTGCATACCTTCACTGAGAAAATCAGTGGCCAGCCCAGCATCTAATTTGAAATCCATGGTCGTCGCTTCTCGATTCCACTTTTCAATCGGACCGCGCGCGATACGTACAGTACGCTCAGCGTGATTAATAGCTTTTACTTCACCGTTCACCCTGGCATGGGCATAGTCGCGTTTATCCAAGCGCGCCAGCTCAGCTTGTTTATTTGACTCGGAATCCAGTAAGAATTGGCCGGAGGTCACTATTTCTTGACCTGGCTCTAAGCCAGCGAGAATCTCGACCCATGAATCGGCCACGCGACCTGTATGCACCGCTACCGATTTAAAGCGTCCATCGCCGAGAGCCAGCACCACACGCTGCCCTTGCGCGGTGTTAATCACCGCTTGCTGAGGCACACTCAAGGTCGGGGCGTTATCGCTAGCATCAATGACAACTTTGGCAAACATATTTGCCTTGAGCGCACCATTTGGATTGGCAAAGCGCAATCTCACTTGCGCTGTGCGCGTCGTCGTATCTAGGCTGGGGTAGACGTATTCAACGCTGCCACGCCAGCGCATTTGTGGTAAGTAATCCAGCGTCATAACCGCGTCTGCGCCTTCGTTTAAATACGGCAATTGACGCTCATGGACATCGACAATCACCCATACTTGGTCGGTTGCAGCTATATCCATTAATGAATTTTCGGGCTTAACGTAAAAGCCTTCGCGCACATTAAGCTGCTCAATCACACCATCTTGTCGCGCATAATAGGTGATATTCTGCTGCACCTTGCGTGTTTCGGTGAGCTCTTCGATAAAGCTGGGGGCAATTTTAAAGGCTTTTAAGCGTGCGACTGCGGCGCTACGCAGCACCTCGTCTTGGCTATTAAGGGCAAGAATAAATTCCTTTTGAGCGTTGACTAAATCAGGGCTATACAAAGTATATAAAGGCTGGCCCTGACTGACTTTCGCGCCTGCAGATTTGACATAAAGCTGTTCAACCCAACCGGCCACTCGCGGGTGCACATGAACCATGGCTTCTTCATCGTAGCGAATATTGCCAAACGATGTAATCGAGTTAACCAGTTGCCGCTTTGACACTTGCGCACTGCGAACACCGAGGTTGTTCTCAACACTGGCGCTAATGGCAATGACGCCCGGTTCATCTTCAGGCTCGTCATAGACAGGCACCAAATCCATCCCCATAGGAGATTTCCCTGGGCCATCGCGACGATAGCTGGAGTCCATTGGCGCGACCCAGTAGAGCGGCTGTTTCTCAGCGCTTTGTTGTTCTTCGGTTGATGATGCGGGTGCACCATCGTGACTTACTTGGGTCACACCCCAAGTAACTGCAGCCGCAATACCCATCGCGAGTGCATACTTCACTAATTGTTTCATTTTGCTTACCTAGAAATAGAGATATCAACAGTATGTTGCTGTGCGCCGGACGCACTGGTGCTAGGTCAAGCAATAATAGGGGGTCTAAATAGGCTGGTGGCGAGTCGCGTCGGAGCACGACTCGGTTGTAGGTGTGACTTCGTGGCAACAACAATACTTGCAACAACCATATTGTTGGCTATGAAAGCTTGCGCATGACACAAACTATCTGGGCAGGTGCACTGCATATCCTGCTCGCAACAGTCATGTTGACTGGGCTGGCTATCGGCCATAACCGCGTGATGCGCCATCATCGAACTCATAGCATCATTTTGCTGTTGCATATGAGTACACTGGCTTTGCACCGACGCACTCACCGGCGTACTAGCTAAAACTAGCAGCAATAAGGTGATGATGTAATGCGTCACTTTCGCCATAGTGAATGAAAGCCTTGGTTAGGTTATTTGCTATGTGTTTGCAGCTCGCGCCGCATCTCTTGGTTAATCAGTATACTTGATATAATCGACATCAGGCAATACGCGAAAAACAACCAAAAACCAATGTGCAGTTGCGCGTTCATATCCACAAGCTGCCCAAAGTGGTCATCAGCATTGCCTCCTAAGTAGGTAATAATTAGCGCTAAAACAAAGACATCGGCCATACTCCACTTACTTAGCAGAGCACTTAGCCAATGTAGCTTTAAACGCCATTGCCGTGTGTTTATCAGCATTGCTAATAATTGTAAGCAGGTTTTAAACAGCGGTATAAGCAGTGAAAATGCTCCCACTAATACTGCGACCAGTACGTTGTCATGGTGATAGAGTTCACTCACCGTCCCCCATATACTGCGCGTTTTGCCGTAGGCGTCTATTTGCCCCTCGAGCTTATCTAGTCCCAGCATTTGTGACAGCATACTGAGCATACGCCGACTCTGCGAGTCGGATTCAGCTACCAAGGCATCCACTGCGGTGTTGGCTAGTTGTGACTTTTCAATTTTTGCCTCGATAGTCAACGCCGGCTGAGTAACCGCCACCGCAAGAAGCGCCAAGGACCCAAGCAAAAACAATATGATAACAATGCGACCCACAAACACGCTCCAAATTTATCACCTAAGGTCAGCATACTGTGTCGCTAGTCGCTAAGCAATTCCATGGTTTTATCGCAGTAAATTCGCGATTGTGACAGCGCTGCATACAATACTTGCGGTTCACTGGCTGGGCGAATGGTTTGCAAAATTTCCTCGGCGAGTGGCCACTGGCATTGTTCGCATGCGTACGCCAAGTTAAGAGCTTGGCCCAGCATTCCTTGGGCATTAAGCAAGGCACCGCTGAGCGCCCCATCAAGAGAGAATTCCTTGGCCAAGTTTTCCAGCGACACATCCAACACGGCATCAAGTACAGATAAAAGCCCTAGAAGATAACCCTGCTCTACCATCGCCTTGCCCGCTGGCGACACTAATTCGGCAATAAGCTGGGCACGCATTAGCCCGAGCTTAGTTAGCTCTGCGGGTTTTTGGGCGCCTAGTTCTCCTAATGCGAGAACGCGAATGAAGCGACGAATACTTTGCTCACCAAGGTAAGTCACTGCCTGTTGTAAGGAGCTAATATTGGCGCGCGTACCACTGAGGCCATTAGCCATTCTTAATATCCGCGCGGTCAACGAAACGTCGACACTAATGCGTTTGGCGATTTCTTTGAAATCAATTTCGGCGCTCATGGTTAATTGCAGTAATTCAATTATTACACGCTTGGCAGGGCTAATATTTTTAAATTCCAGCATCGCGGGTTTGGCAAAAAAATACCCTTGTAACAGATCGGCTCCGGCCCCCAATACTGCTTTTGCTTGCTCATGGGTCTCTATGCGCTCAACAATAATTTGTGCTTGTGGATACACCATGCGCAATTTTTTTATCAGCATCACTGTACTGATAAGTTTTGGCTCCATTTCAATTTTAATGTAATCCACCAGCTCTAACAGTGGCTGCCACTTGGGATCTTGATCATAGTCATCCAGTGCAAATCGGTATCCTTTTTTCTTCAAGGCACTGACGACATGAACAAGTTCAGAGACTCCTCGGCTGCGCTCAACAATCTCAATCACGGTGTTATCTTTAGGAAGTAGCTGGGGGATTTGCTCAAGTAATGCGTCTGTGGCCAAGTTTAAAAAAGCAGGTAAGCCGGCACTGACTTTTTCGAGCCCTTGCAACAAAATAAGGTCGAAAAACATGCGACCCGTGGCTTTTGAGTCTCCCATCCCTTGAGGGAAGCAATTTTGTGGCGAATCCCGATAGAGAAGTTCATAAGCAACTAATTCGCCGGTGCTTGAGAATAGCGCTTGCCGGGCGACATATTGCGCCTCCAGCTGTGAAGGGGTCTGGGAGTCTGATTGTTGCATTTACCACCTGTCGCTAAACTCTTCGCTCTATTACTGATATAACGCTTAATCGGTGAGTTGTCACTGTAAACTTTCACTTTCTTCTTTTCACACCTGCGCAATAGTTAAATTACCACTATGCTAGTTAGTAAATAGCTTAATTTCTTAAAACGAATGCGGTTCTACGTAGTTTGCTTATCTGTCATGGCCTTGCTGATCTCTTCATTGGTCAGTGCCCAACCCTTAAAGTACAATGTCAACGCCAGTGGAAGTTGGTACCCCTATGCTACGCAAAGCGCAAAGCACCCAGGCATTGTTCGCGAATACATCGCGGCAGTGATGAGCGAAGCAGAGATTGCCAGCCAGCATGTCAGCTTGCCACCTAAGCGCACCGTTCAGTCCATTCAAGCAAAGCAGCTGGATTTTGAAGTCATCAGTCCCAGTTGGCTTTCCCAAGCGCAGCGCCACGACGAAAAGTTTGTATTCTCTGCACCACTGTTTCCAGTCGATGAGTATCTAGTAGCCCTAACATCTAAAGTACATCAATACCAAACACGCGACAGCATTTTTCGCCAAACAGTGGGCACGGTAAGAGGGTATTACTATCATGATGATAATAGGTTCGAACGTATGGATTTTAATAGCGAACGAGAGTTGATTTTGGCTCTACATCGAGGTCGCATTGATGTGGCGATCATCGGCGATTTACCGGCTAAATATTGGGCTCATCGTTTGAGCGTTGATATTGCTTTAGGGGGTCGCCACTCAAGCGGACAGATGCATATCCGCTTGCTGCGTGAACATCAGCCGCTATTACCTCGAGTGAATCAAGCAATTGAGGAGTTAAAAAGCCAAGGTTTCTATGAGAAGCTAAAACACCGATATATCGCGCTTTACCTGTAAAACATTACCTTTTGTAAGGTTATTTTGGTTATAATTGCCATTTCTCCCTACCAAAAGTTAACTATGAGTATTGAACAGACCCTCAAACAGCGTAGTAATAACACCTGCGAACTATGCGCCAGTCAAGATAACCTCAGCGTCTATGCGGTACCACCTGAAGGCGAAGCCCATTCAGATAAAGCTATTTTAGTCTGTGCCACCTGTGCAGCGCAGCTTAATGGTGATGAGCAACTCAGCGCAACTCACTGGCATTGTTTAAATGACAGTATGTGGAGCCCAATCCCAGCAGTACAAGTTGTAGCTTGGCGGTTGTTGAATCAATTAAGTACCGAGCACGGCTGGGCCATGGACATGCTTGATATGCTGTATTTGGATGAACCAACACAGCAATGGGCTCAGGCTGCCATTGCTGAAGAAGAAGATGTTATTCACCTCGACGCCAATGGCGTGCGCTTAAATGCAGGTGATACCGTGACACTTATTAAAGATCTTGATGTAAAAGGCTCAAGCTTGGTGGCGAAACGTGGCACCGCCGTGCGCAATATCAGCTTGACCCCTAACCCTGAACACATCGAAGGACGTGTAGACGGACAGCGCATAGTCATTGTCACCCAATATGTAAAAAAATAAAAACCCCTCAGTGTCATGGCGATGTACTACATTAAGTACCTATTAATGCATATTTTCTTACACTTTCGTTAGCATTTAAGGAGTTTATGTAATGAGTATGAATGTCACTTTACCCGCCGTGGCTCTGACCACACTTCTACTTGGCGCTTGTAGCAGCTCAGTTGAGCCGCAACAGCAAAATATAGCTCCTGCGGTGCAGAGCAAAACCATGCAGGTTCAGGTTATGTACCGCGACCGCAGTTTGCTTCCGCCTGGGGCTGAGCTAAAGGTTACCTTAGCCGATGTTTCCTTGATGGACGCTCCTGCAAAAGAACTGGCAAGTAAAACCCTGCCCTTGGAGGGAGCGCCCCCGTATAACGTTGAGCTCACCTTTGACTCGTCTGAAGTAATCGCCAATATGCGTTACAGTGTGAGTGCCAAAGTCACTCGTAATGGCGAACTACTCTACATTACCACTGAGCACAACGATCCCTTTGGCACCGTGCAGTCACAAAGCCCAATCAAAGTCATGATGGAAAAAGTTGCGAAGCCCGATGTGTCTCTGACGAATACCTATTGGAAGGCCATCACCTTGAAAGGTAACAAGGTACAAGTAACTGAACGTGAGCCGCATATGCAGTTTCACGATGATGGTAAAGTAAGTGGTTACTTAGGCTGCAACAACTTTACTGGTCAATATGTTAAGGGACAACATTTCGGCTTGCGTTTTAAAGCAGTCGCTAGCACCAAGAAAATGTGTATGGACTCGATGGCGCAAGAAAGTTCAATGAGTGAAGCGTTAATGAACACGTTCAGCTACGACATTATGGGTGAAAAACTGGTTTTGCGTGACGAGCAAGGGAGCAGCTTAGCCACCTTTCAAGCTGTCTATTTCAACTAAAGAAACTACTGGGTTAACGCTTATGTTTTAGCACAGCGTTAGCCCTAAATCGCGGCGCCTAGTGAAGGTTAGTTGCTCACCTTTAAGTAAGTATCAAGTTTTTTGCCATCTAGGGGCTGCGCATAGTAATAACCCTGCCCTTCGTGACAACCAATGGATTTTAAAAATTGCAGCTGTTGTTCGGTCTCAATGCCCTCTGCAATAACCCGTAAATTCATTCTTTTAGCTAACGAGACCACTAGCTCGGCGATTTCACCGTTATCCTGTTCGGGGATCCCCTTAACAAAAGCTCGGTCTATCTTGAGCCGATCAAAGGGTAACTTGTGTAAGTAACTTAACGAGCAAAATCCAGTGCCAAAATCATCAATCGCCACGTCAATACCGTAACTTTTGAGCTCATTAAGCGTGCGCGTAACCTGCTCAACCTCGTCCATAACAACGCTTTCGGTGATTTCCAACTCTATTTTATCACTGGGTACGGCAAAGCGCGCCAAGGTTTGCGCAACGCTCTGAGCATAATCAGACGCTTTAAACTGTGGCACCGAGACATTCACCGATATTTGCATATCAACGCCATGCTGGGCTAGCTCTCGCTGTTTGGCACAGGCCTGTTCAAGCACCCACTGGCCAATCTCTATAATCATCCCCGCGTCTTCAGCCAAAGGCACAAATACGGCCGGAGAAATAAACTGACCTTGCCCTATCGGCCAACGCAATAGTGCCTCACAACCATAAGGCTGCGCCGTTGCCAAATCTACTTGCGGTTGGTACCACACCTCTAGTTTGCCATCTGCAAAGTCTTCCCGCAGGCGTCTTATCATCGACAAGCGATGGCTCACCTGCTCTTCCATTTGTTTATCAAAGTAGCAGTCACTATGGCTAATATCGGCTTTAGCATGGCTTAATGCGATCGACGCTCGCTTTAAGGTGCCCAGCGCAGTGCTGTCAAAATGAGGCTGAGTGCACAATCCAAAGGTAAAATTTAAATGCAGCTGATGCTCAGCCGCGATAAAGGGCGCACGCAACAACTGGTGTAATTGCGCAAAGGGGAGTTGCTCCTCATTACTTACTACAGCGAAGAGATCTGCGCCAAGCCGCGCTACGACTTGCGTCTGTTGATGCTGCGCTTGCAAACGCTGCGCCACAGCAACTAACAGTAAATTACCAATATCGTGGCTGAGCCCTTCATTGATGTCGGCAAACCGGGCAATATCAATCAGTACTAAATAATCGTGGGCGTTGGTGTTTTTTTGTAAGCGCTCCAAAGCGGCGATAAAGCCGTTACGTGAACATAACCCGGTAAGTGAGTCTTTAAACGCAACATTGCGTAACCTATCCACCAACAGTACGTTGTCGAGGCCTACGCCCACATTGGTTAAAAGTAGGTCAATGTATTGCATCAGCGCATGCTCAATAATGTGTTCACCCTCAAGGCAAATGACATACTGCTGTTGTTTGGCACGAAAGAAAAAGCTCACCGAGTGTTCGTTGTGTTGGTGCTGAGCTAATTTAAAACTGGCTTTGATCTGCTCTTTTACAGAGGCCGTTAAAGCGCTTCCTTCGAGATGTTGGTGATGCACATTTTGATACTCACCGGTGCCCCCATAGACAATCTCCACACCGTCATCATCTAAGCCACACACCACCCCTTGTTGCGGACCCGCTGTAAAATGAGCAAGGTGTTTGATCGCTGCGCGACTCAAAGGCAGTAATTGACTAAAATTCAGTATTTGCTCGCTTGCCAGCAGCACTTGGGAAAGGGCATGACTTTGCATAGATAATTGCGTTACCTGCTGGTGCGAGCGCAAGGCCGTTACCATGGTGGTGGCAAGCTTCGAGCGGGTCAGTTCAGTTTTAGTGCGGTAGTCATTAATATCGTATTGGCGGATGATCTGCTCTTCAGGGGCATAACCTGGCTGCCCTGTGCGCAACACAATGCGTACCACGTGATTTTTTAATTCTTCACGCACTCGTTTGGCAACAATTAACCCGGCATCGTCACTTTCCATAACAACATCAAGTAACACCACCGAAATAAGCGGATTGTCACGCAAAATATCAACCGCTTGCGTACCATTAAAAGCGTGATGAAAGCGCAACCCCTTGCCGTTGAGCTCAAAGTTAGACAAGGCTAACTCCGTCACTGAGTGTATTTCAGAGTCGTCATCAACAATGAGCACATCCCAAAACTCTTGGGGTTTAGCCGGCTCCTCGTCAAATTCTTCATTAAGAAAAATAAAATCACTACTTGGCGAAGACATAGCCTTCCTTCGAAACCGTAAACAATCGAATATTCACTTACTTAGATGAGCAATATTCACAACTACGGAGATAGAAAATTAAGTTCTAACAGTATAGTCTAATCTTTTGACTATGCTTTTTGTGTTTCTGCGCAGAGGTACTGTGATAACCCTAGCACGCAATGTAATAAAAACTCTAGTTTTACTCGCGCTCATACTGGTGCTGATTGGCCTTATCGCCAAGCAACATTATCGCGTTGAGCGCAGTATTACTCTGGATGTGCCGAGCGCAGCGATAAAGCCTTGGTTGTGGGATTTAACTCAGTGGCAACAATGGCTAGCGCTGCGCCAATTCGACCAACAAGCTCGTTTAGAAGTCCGTGCTCAAGCCCAGGGAGTTGGCGCTCATTTAGGCTGGCAAGGGCAACGCTCCCAAGGGGAGCTAAGTATTGTCAGCGACAGTGCATCAACTCTCAACTATCAATTACTGGTCAATAACGAATACCTCTCGCATGGCCAGTTTCAATTAATCAGTTCAGGGGAGCAGACCCGTGTCTTGTGGGAGCAACAAGGTGAAATCACCCTCCCCGTCATTGGCCCTTATTTAGTCTGGTTTACCGAACATACTCTCGCTAATACCATGACTCACAGCCTAAATAATTTAAAAACAGCGGTGGAATTGGAGCACAAGGATGAGCAGTAAAACCTTCACTGCGCAAACCAAATTGGCGCAACTTATTGCCCAACGAGTTGGTTTTAAAATAAAAAAACAGCGAAACTCTTTACCTGTTCCCGCCCAAGAAGGGGGGTATTCCCGCCAAGGGGCTCGCCCCAGTGGGTTTGTATTCGACCAACGAGTGCCTCTTGCTGAGCGGGCCCTTAAACGTGAAGAGCTCAAGCGCCTAAGACAGCAACACAATATAGAGTCGATTCTCGCCCAGGCCATGCAATACTGCCCAGATACTAAAACCGATGGCTATGTTGACCCTGATTGGTTTGAACGCTTTATGTCGCTTGCCGAAGACTCCGCAACAGCGTCTATGCAGCAGTTATGGGCAAAGATTCTTGCTGGAGAAACGCTGGCTCCGGGGACCTTTAGTATCAAGAGCTTGCAAACCCTAAAGCAAATGACCCAGCGCGAGGCACTGGCTATACAAAAAGCCGCTGCACTGTGTGCTCAGCTCGACTTTGATCATTCTCATATTATTTTATTGGGTTATTACAAACGCCCGTCGTTATTCGACTTACTGCGTAAAGGCAATAAGGAGCAACTCAACTTAGCAAAGGCGGGACTCAGTTACCCTCAAATATTGACCTTGATGGATTGCGCTGTGCTGTATCGCAAAGAAATTGAGTCAGCGAACTTTCGCGCCAAACAGCAACTAAAACTGCGCTTTTACGATACCTCATTAACGCTCACAGCCAAAAACAGTGACTTAGTTCTGAGCTACTACAAATTCACCCAAACGGGTGATGAATTAAGGCGGTTGCTGCGTGCCACATTGAGCCCTACGTTTAAGCAAGCGATAGAGCAAGCACTGCAGCGAGACTTCGATTTAGAGTGGTCATAAAGACAAAAAAAGCGGCCTGCGCCGCTTTTTCAAAGTTTACTATTTAGAAGTGAACTTGTAGCCCTGCGAAGGGGCCTGAAACATCAATATCAGTATTGATATCATCAACATCATCAAGTTCAATCATCATCGCTCGGTAGCCTGCACGTACAGCCACATCCACCGCTAGATTATCAATAAACTCCCACTGCACCCCGACTTGGTAGTCATGCACGGTACTGTCATCTAATGCGAAAAAGCTGCCCTCAGCAAATGCGCTCAAGCCAGTAAAAGGTAAGCCCACTTCACCGCGACCATACACTAGTGGCACAACCCCCGAGTAATCAACGCGCACAGACGAACTGTTGTCGGCCTCGGCAACATAAATATCGCCGTCAAACTGTTTCGCGCTCAAGCCTAAATCAATCGACACCGCATCGTTATCAAAAATTTCATAGTAAAGCACATAATCGGTGTGACTAAGCTCAGCATTGGTCATGATGTTGCTGCCTACCGCAAAGTCGACTCCCTCAAATTCAAAGGTTTGATTAAGCAGTGCTCCGCCACTGATGTCCATCTCCGTGTAACGTAGCTTGACGTTAGGAACCAAAGGAACTGGATGCTCCAATGCTGCGTAGTAGCTGGTGAAGGTTTCATCATCGAAGTTGAAATCTTGCTGCGCATAGCCTTTGCTGCCAAAGCTACCTTCTGGCTCAGCCTGCCAACCTTCGGCCCCCACATAAAGGCCTAACACGGTATCGGCATGGGCCATTGGCGCCATCGCTGCAAGCGATAAACCTGCAGCCACAAAGTATTGTTTCATCATCTACCCTTTTTATCCTTGTGCGAGTAACTCGCTTAACTCAATTAGTGCCGCATTAGCACGAGAAATATAATTTGCCATCACTAACGAATGGTTAGCTACAAGGCCAAAGCCACTGCCGTTAAGCACCATAGGGCTCCACACAGGCTCTTGAGTTGCTTCCAGTTCGCGAATAATTTGCTGGACGCTTACCTTAGCATTTTTCTTTTCCAAAACATCGGCAAAATCGTGCTCAATAGCGTGCAGGAAATGCAGCAACGCCCAGGTAGCTCCCCGAGACTCATAAAACACATCGTCAATTTCCCACCAAGAGGTGCGCACCTCTTGCTGCATAGGTGCATATGTCGCTTGATGTGCTTCGCGATCGCCAGCCAAATCGGTATTAACACGCTCTTGTCCCACGCTGGCGCTGAGGCGTTGGCTGAGGCTACCCAAGCGCTTTTCAGCCTCTTTTACCCAAGTACGTAAATTATCTGCACGGGCATAAAACTGGCTTTGTCTGTCATTACTGTCTGCGATTTGACTGCGGTAGGCAATCAGGTAATCAATGCCTTTTTGATACTCACCTTCGGCACTGGGCCACATCCAAGCAGTGCTACTGATATTAAACTGCGGTTGCGCTTTTTTCAGTGACGGGTGCTCCGTGGATTGCGACTGTGAACGGCTAAAGTCTTTACGCATCGACAACGCTAAATCACGGGTCATCTCCAGCGCTCCATATTCCCAGGCCGGCATGTTGTCCATCAACACGCTAGGTGGAGCCATATCGTTACTAAGGTAGCCGCCCGGTTTGTCGAGTAATGTTTGCGCGACGTTAATCAACGTCGAGGTGGTCACATAACCTGTTACTAGACGCTCGTTTCGTTCGCTCGCTTGCTGTTTTGCCTTTTCCACGACATCGAAGCGATCGGGCTCAATGCTCCAGTAAACGGCAATGAGATAAAATAATAAAAACAATGCAGCAATGGCTGCGGCAATCTTTCCTTTATGCTGAGACATAATAACTCCTAGTGATGATGGTGCTGATGTTCATCGCTGTTATTGTCTTGCGACTGTTCAAGCAAGTTATAGATGCGTGCCTGTGTGAACACACGGTCGCCATCGGCAAAATACAGGGTCATTTTCAGTTGCTCACCGGCTACCAGTTTCTGACTTGGCGCAAATAGCATTAAGTGTAGCCCACCGGGTTGAAATACCAGGGTTTGGTGCGCAGGAACCTGTAACTCTTCAAGCTTACGCATTTGCATCATGCCATTTTTATGTTCATGAGTATGAATCTCCACACGCCCGAGGGTCTCGATCTCGACCTTTTTCAGTACGCGGTCATGATCGCTGTGGTTCATTAACGTAAGGTATCCTACCGAGCTCTCGCTAGCAGGTAAGAAGGTCCGCACCTTGGCTTCACTCACCATAAGTTCGCCATGAGCAGCACTGTGAAAACTGAACAGTAACGACACTGCACAGATGAGGGTACCTAGGGTTGTACGCAGCATAGCGCTTCCTTGTTATGTTACTTTAACTGTACCCTAATATAGCTTAATGACGCCTGAGTGTCTGTAATAAAATCAGTGTACTAGCCGCAAATAGGGCGTTATTTGCAGCCATGGTTGTACGTGTTTATATGGCTAAACCACGATGTGCTCGTCAAACACAAAATGACAAATAAGGTAAATAGCTGCCACCAGCACAGGGGCGTTTAAGAACAAGATCACCATCGCTACGCGGGTGAGCCAAACAGGTAGGTTATGACGTTTCGCAAAGCCGGCACACACACCCGATAACTTCTTATCCAAGGCATCGCGATAAAAGCGTTGATAGCTAGAGTCTCGCATGGGAATACTCCTATTAGTTTAATTCACTAAGTGAGCATCAAGTTACATGCCAAAAGTCATCGCATTGAAAAATAAAGGATTTAAATCTCAATCACCTTTATGTAATTAGCAAAGTAGCTATTTTTTAGTGTATTTGGCAATAAAGTTAGCGGACAAAGCTCAGTGCTGTGACTAAGGTATCTGCCGTGGCATCATGCTTGTGGCCATTTTCAGATAAATGACGACGGTAACCACGGGCACCTGGCATGCCCTGAAATAACCCCAACATATGCCGAGCGATATGCCAAAAGCGTGCGCCTTGGCGCATTTCGTCATCAATATAGCCAAGCATTTTTTCTGCCACTTGATGGCGGCTCAGTGTGCAACCCTCTAAGCCATATAATGCGGCATCTACTTCAGCCAGTAAGTAAGGATTGCTGTATGCTTCTCGGCCAATCATCACACCGTCAACATGTGCCAAGTGATGTTCACACTCAGCGATGGTTTTAACCCCCCCATTGATGCTGATATGAAGGTGAGGAAAATCTTTTTTAAGCTGATAAACACGCGGATAGTCAAGGGGGGGAACCTCACGGTTTTGCTTCGGGCTCAAACCTTGCAGCCACGCCTTGCGGGCATGAATGATAAAATCATCGCAGCCAACCTTGTGACTCGCTTCTATCAACGCCAGCAAGAATTCGTAACTGTCTTGCTCATCAATGCCGATACGGGTTTTTACCGTCACGGGGACATCAGTAACCGCCTTCATAGCACCCACCCCCTGTGCGACTAGCTCAGGCTCAGCCATTAAGCAGGCGCCAAAGCGACCATTTTGCACGCGGTCCGAAGGACAGCCCACATTTAAGTTGATTTCCGCATAGCCACGTTGTGCCGCTAACTTCGCGCAATGAGCCAGCTCGTCAGGGTTTGAGCCACCCAATTGCAGCGCCACTGGCTGCTCATGCTGGTTAAAGTGCAAGTAGTCACCCTTGCCATGGATAATAGCACCGGTAGTGATCATCTCGGTATATAGCACCGCCTCTTTACTCATAATACGATGAAAAGTACGGCAGTGGCGATCAGTCCAATCCAGCATGGGTGCAACGGAGAATCTGCGATTAACCATTTTCACCACACTCCCCTTTAAGATCAACTACTAAAGGCAACTTAATTTCTCGCATATTTATTCTCTTTTAGATACTTTTCAGGCTATTTCGGTCAAAATCATCCGCATGAGGATTATTATTTGGGGATAACTTTGCTTCTTTAAACATATCCATTGTATTTTTATATTGTACTACAGGATGGGTAAATGACTAAAGCAAAGGCCAGAGGGTATATCGATAAACGTACAGAAAAAAGGAACAAAACACTGTGCGAAAGTTAGAGTTAGAGACAAAATCTGACCTTCTGACTATTACGATAAAAATGAAACCTCTGAAAAAAGAAAACAGGCTGAAGCCTGGTGACTTTTCCCCTGAATTAGTAGCATTCATTCAATGAGATAATTCATATTAAGCGGCCCGTTTGGTAAGCTCAACTGGCGATAAATAATTCAGTGAACTGTGTGGTCGAACATGATTATAATGTTCTCGCCATAAATCAATTTCATACCTTGCTTCTTCCATCGTCCTGAACCAGTGCTGGTTTAAACACTCATTTCTAAATTTACCATTTAAGCTTTCAACAAAAGCGTTTTGAGTTGGCTTCCCGGGCTGGATAAAGCTGAGTTTCACTTTGGTTTCTTTTGACCAGAAGAACATGGCTTTACTCGTAAACTTTGTGCCGTTATCACACACTATTGAATTAGGTGCGCCTCGTGTTTCTATCATCTCAGATAAAAATCGAGCAACCTGTTTGCCACTCATTGAAACAAAGTCCATAGACCAACGCTGGTTCGGCTTTGACGGTACTTCCAAAGGAAGTCTGGGCCGCTGTATTTTCTTCCGCTTTTTGGTGCGAACTTGGAGCCCTTCTTCCGTGTAAATACGATATGTCTGCTTTTTATTCCTCACTAAGCCCTCAGCTTTTAAGAGGCCGTGAAGCACCAAATAACCATAACGAGGGTATTCAGTAGCTAAGCGTTTTAATCGCTCTCTTAGTGTGTTGTCTGCCTTCGTTCTTGGACGATATCGAAATGCGGTTCGGCTACCCCCTGATAGTTGGCATGCAGCTCGCTCACTGAGGTTAAATAGCTCGATGAGGTGGCTAGCGATCCGTTTCTTATCCGAAGGCTTCACCACTTTTTTGAGAGCACATCCTTCATACCTTCAACTTCAAGCATCTTTTCAGCCAACAAACGCTTGGCTTCATTTACTTCTCAGGGCAAGATCATGACAAACCTCTTGCTATTCAATACCTTTTCTAGATAGCTCTCGTTTTTAGCTGTTTTGCGCGCATACCTTTATTAAAGGATGATTCTTTCTTTAATAAACTCAATGCAATATGTCTTACACCAGCAAACACTTCTGCTGCGGCGTATACGGCAACCATCTTCATTCATTGTCACATCCAAACATCAATGAAGACTATTCTCAATATGCCAATGCGATCGTGTGGCTTCAGCTAGTATTTGCGCACTCAAGTTCGCTGACTTATGTAATGTCGATATGTTAACTCGCCTTGCTGTTGGTTATCCGATTTACGGTAAGACACTATCATGCCTACACTTTGTAAATTGGGCCAGCTAGTGCTTGCTGGAATTTGAGCCATATCATGGCAGACAACAGCCGACCTGAACTATCGTTGATAATCTACCTTACTTAGTAGGCTGTCACTCGCTATTTGGCGTGTGATTTCTGGCTGTAAGAGTTGCTTTACTTGTTCAAATAAGCTGCCCTGGTTGGCTTTTAGTGCCAGCAAATAGTCCGCTTCTTTCTCTATAATTTGCTTCGCAATCTCCTTTTAGCAACCCATTACATCAATGGTTACTAAGCAACCTTTTATCTCTAGCGACTGAAATAACTCTGGAATTGCGGTGATTTCATTAGACTTCGAGCCGGTCTTATATTGACCTAACGTCACGCCATTTTCACAGGCAAACGCACTGACAATATGGATAGCATCTTTTCTATCTGACTGTTTAAATGAACCTTTTCCATCAATGGCAGCCACACCGCCGACTGTTAGCTCGCTATAGCTTTGCATCCATTGAGAGAAACAAGCTTTAAATTGGGTCATATCAATACGGCTTATAACCTTTGCAATCTTATCGTGCCGAGGCACACCGTTCGATAGTGCTATAAATTTACGTAACCAAAATAGTTTGTCATGGGCAAAATCTTCAATTTCTTCCCAACCCTGACAACCTGCGAGCACGGCACTGATTGTTAGAAGCAAAATATCGAATAATGGATGTTGTACTTTGCCTTGCTGGTGTGGGCCCTCAATGGAGGAAAAGTGTTCGAAAAACGCATTGACTGACATAATAGGGCTGCTTAATCTGAAAACAGTATAAGATCATAAAGTTATGTCAAGGTAAAGTTCATGATCTTGCTCTGATTTACCTCCAGGCCTGTATATTTACCGCGCCAGTTACAAAAAGTACCTGTCGATATTCCCATCTCTCGGCAAATACCATCAACTTTAGCGCCAGCTTCATGTTGTTTGATTGCTCGGATAATTTGTTCTTCGGTGTAACGTTTTTTCATTATGAGATATCCATTCTCTCCAGTTTATTGGAAATCTCATCAAAGTCATGGTGTTAACTTTGAGGAAAGGTCATTTAGCATATGTTCACATGTAAATATTTTGCTTCTACTGCGTTACAGAATTGACAAAACCGGAGGAACCTCTTAATATTTTTATAAACTAGTTACAATAAATTAAAATGGACTTACACTTAATTAAAAGGATGTTTAAACATGTTAATAAACTCTTATCTGAACAATACATTTCGTTGTACACTAATATTGCTTCTTGGAACTACATCTCAATTTGCAGCTGCTAATTGGGATGATGAGTGGCCAACAAGCGATATGGAAATTGTTGAAGTCGTTGGACCAGAGTACTACGATATGGGTGGTTGGGTCACTGCATGTACGGGATACGGTTGCGGGCAATATCTTGAAAGTTTCGCTAATTCGTTAAATGAACAATCGCTAAATCTTAATATGCAGGATTTCAAGGAAATATCAGGAAGTTATGACCAAAAAACTGAGGAGGAGAAAGATGAGGTGTGTGGAAATGGCTACACTAGAAGGGAGATGTCAGAAGCCTATACACAGACTTTGTTAGATATCTCTACAGCTCAACTCGAATATGGTACTGTAATAGGTATAGAAGCAGCAGCCCTGAGTGCATACTACGGCAGTCCTCTAATCGGCGGGGCATATTCTGTAATTGTTGGTGGCTTGCTCACTCAACTTGGCAAGTCCACGACAGAAAGCGTCACAAATGAATATTCAGAAGGTATGGCTACTTGTGATTAATACAGGTAGTCCCCCCCCCAAAAAAAAGTAGACAACATTATAGCGAGTGTAATAAATGTTTAAAAACTTTATACCCTTAGCAAGCTTTAATAACTGGCAATCCAGTTGGATTATGCGTGTTGCAGAGTCTAGTTATGGCAAGCCTTTGACAGGACATAAAAGAAATTTATTTTATTCGATATTTTCTGGGGTATTTGCCGGTTTCATTCTTGCGGCTTCAGTATTATGTTTCTCGATTTTCTTATTCAACCATAATTTTACTAGTGAATTATTGTTGGTTTTTGGAGCAGTATTTCTAAAGGTTACAATTTTTGTTTTTTTAGTTTCAATGTTATTAACGGAGGCAGATGACATTAAAAGGATAGTAAAGAAAAATAGGAAACATGAATTTTTACTTTCAGTGTTGATAAATTCAGGTGCATTTATTGTCGTATTCATTCTTAGTCTTGTGTTTTATTCCTACTATTTCACACCCAGTAAATATTTTTCAGAAATTGAATTGAGCTCTCAGGGCTGCCCTAATGGAAAATGTGAGGTATCGACTATACAGCCTGACCTAAATATTTCGAACGTAGAAGAAACTTCAGAAAATAAGCTGCCCAAGGTCGAAGAAGAGAAAGAAAAAAATGAGCTCGGTGACGGCATTTCTTTTGATGCATTATCAATAGATGAATTTGACGAGTTTCTAGTTAACAGTGGCTTTGAAGACTTCAGCGTCAAAACTACCGAGACAAAAGCAACATCAACATTTGGCGAAATTAGCCTCTTTCCCGATAAAAAGGGCGTGGATTGGGGGCAGTTTCTAGCAGAGCTGGATGATGTGGCTCTTAACAGCCCTCTTCATGTAGATAGAAAGATAAGTTCGGCGATAATGAAGGAAGTTCCTTTTGAGATTATAAATGATATCTTAAATAGAGGTCATGAACTTAACGGACATCACATTTCAAGTCTAGCTAGATATTTCACCGTTGAAGAGTTCCAGCAATTGGAGAACTATGGCATCGATTTGTCCGCAGACCCTTCAGTTGGTGGTAGCGTGTTAGCTAGATCTTTATTAAATAAACAAGGGCCTGAACTCTTCGACTACTTATTGACAAAAGACGAATTGGTAATGGATGAAGACATCAATGTCGTTAAGGAAGTATTATCGCTTTCTAGCAAATTAAATCGTCCTATAAAATATACTCAGCAGCTAATCGAAAGAGGAGCACCAATGACTGACGAGACAAAGGAATGGATTGAAACGGATTTACGTAAAAAGAATCTAAACTATTACGTAATTGTAAAATCTCGACTGACCTATTGAAAATAAAATTAGTGCTCTATTCAAATCCGTTGATCAGCCCATAAGCGAATATAACCCTGAACATATAAGGGGAAAGGAGAAATGCATCTGAGATGCTGAGACCTTATTAACCTTACTTCTGATTATTATGATTTGACCAGGCAAACGAAAAAAAAGCTGCACAAGGCAGCTTTTGTAACGCCGGTAACCAGCCGGCAATTCACTTTTTTGGAAGAAGTGAATTAATTCTGTCCTGAATAGTAAAAACAAACTCTCTTCATGGACTCTGATTTTTCTGCTATACGCGTTGTTTGGCCCTGCTTATCTTTAGGGTCAATTGTCGCTTCGTTCATAAACCTGTGCCTGCATTACCAAGAAAACCAACGGGCTCATTGCGCCGAGTTGTGGGCGCGCAATTATACGTCAATCACGCCCTGATTGGTATTATCTAAGCCAATACCGACTTTCACAGCAACCCGCAACTAAAGAGATGCACTGATTTTACCTTTGAGTATTAATGGTTTTTCGCGCAGCTCTGCGCGTTATCAGGGGTGCAGTAATGAAAAGGTAAGTAATATTGCTCTTGTTCAGGAAGGTGTTGGTGCTTTACTGCATCATAAAGTAGCTGTGCGCCCTTACGGCCCATTTCATAAGGGTTTTGACCTATATTCATGGTGCCAAGGCCGCTCGCTAACGCTTGCAATTGCAGTGTTTCAGTATCGGCAGAGATAATCACTCGCTGCTTCTTAGCTAGCTGCTGTTTAAACTCTGTCATCACCTGTTGATAATCAGGATTAAACTGTGCAAAGCCAGCGACGGCAACAAAGATTGTCGGCTGCGGATAACTGATAATGGTGCGCAATTGCTTGAGGGCATCATCACGACGCCCAGCAGTGAAAAGCGGACAACGAGGATGCTCCAGCCAATCATTCTCACCGTTCAAACGTTTGGTACTCCCTGACAAGGCATAACGCACGCCGTCGATGCGCTTGTTTAAGTTCGGCGTAGTGTGGTGTCCCGATTGAATACACAAGGTTTGTGGGTGCTCTCGTTTAAACTGCTTTGCCGCCTCACCAAGTGCCACGCCAAAATCAAAGTTGTTAGTGCCCACATAGGCTAAACGGTAAGTTTGATGTTGTGGTGCCAAGTCTGAGTCAAAAGTGATCACCGCAATCCCTTGCTGCTGAGCCTTTTTTAGCGCTCTATTGACCAAGTGCTGCGAGTCGGTGGTAGACACCAATATACCGTCCACACCTTGAGCAACTAAATCTTGCACTACCAGTGCTTGGGTACGAGCGTCTTGGTAGTCATAAGCGCCATCATAAATACAGCGCAAATCGGCTTGGCGCTGGGCAAAGTCTTGGCAACCTTTGAAGGATTGTTCATAAAAGCTGTCGTTCTTGGTTTTGCCTACGACGGCAAAGGTGTACTGGCCATAAGCAACAAAAGACAACATCGCGCAGAGCGCCGAAATAAGCACTAATGCTGATGAGCGAAGATTAAAACAGTGCAAAATAATTCCCAGTACAACTACCCAAGAAACTTTGGTTTAGAGTAGCTCATCCGGCATTAAAGGCAACATTTAGTTCACAAAACAAAAACAACTGCTGATTATTTAAGCCACTGTACTCAAATGTGAATATAGAATCCACGAGCCAATCACGACCAGCACAACGCCGCCTAGGGTTTCAGCTCGTTTGCCGATCACCGTTGCTAAACGATGCCCAAGTAAACTGCCTATAGTTACCATCAGTGCTGTGGCTAAGCCTATCATCAGCGCTGCAAGGTAAATATTGACCGCAACGAAAGCTAGGCTCACCCCTACAGTCAGAGCGTCCAAGCTGGTACCTATAGCAGTCAGTATCACTTTGGCAATAGAAGACTTTTGCGCTGCTTCGCTTTGAGTGTCGTCATCCTCTTTCATACTTTCCACAATCATGTGCGTACCAAGTAGTAATAACAAGATAAACGCCACCCAGTGATCGAATTCTTCGATGTAGTGGGCTCCAGCATTGCCAATCAGCCAACCGATAAGCGGAGTGGTGCCCTCGATAATACCAAATATCAGCCCCATTTTTATGGCACTGAGCAGGCGTGGATGGCGTAGATAAGCGCCCTTACTGATCGATGCTGCAAACGCATCGGTCGACATAGCTAATGCCAATAGCATTAACGCGAAAATACTCATAACAACGTCATAACTGTGTATGCATCCGGCTCGAGTCTTGCTGTCACCGATATGCTTGCCCCTGAAAGCGCGAATTATGCGCGCTCCCTCAAGCAAGTGCAACTCAGTATCCAGTATGAGCGATGTTAGCCATGCAAACAGGCGTAATTCGAGATACAGTGTTAGGTCTAACCCGGTAAACGGAATAATCTATGGAGCTGTCAGCCTATTTACCCCAGTTATTGTCCATCGCTACGCTAGCAACGATCATGGCTATTAGCCCCGGCGCCGACTTTGTCATGATCACCCGCAATAGCCTAGTATATGGACGTCGTGCCGGTTTTTATTCGGCGCTGGGCGTGGGGTTAGCGATTTGGATTCACGTTGCTTATTCCATAGCCGGCGTGGCGCTGCTCATTGCCCAATCGGTGGTGCTATTCACGGTGATAAAATACATCGGCGCAGCGTACTTAATTTACCTTGGCTATCAAAGCCTGCGAGCAAAGCACCATATCGCCTTGGAGCTAGCGCAAAAAGCAGCGCCCAGCAAGGTGTTATCCGCCAAAACGGCTCTGCGTCAAGGGTTTATAACTAATGCCCTAAACCCCAAAACCACGTTGTTCTTTTTAAGTATATTTACTCAGCTGGTAAGCGCCGATACGCCCGTTGCCATCCAGCTTGTGTATGGGCTTATTATTTCTTTGGCACACTTACTGTGGTTTGTGTTGGTAGCCATGTTTTTTAGCCACCCCGCATTTGTACACGCCCTACAACGTTATCAACGGCTTATCGAAAAAACCTTAGGTGTCATATTAGTGGGCTTAGGCGTTCGCGTTGCCACACTCAGTCAATAAGTAGCTTAGTTTTGGCAGCGGCCGCGAGTTACAGCGCGAAGTAGTCCTTAATGCCACCGAGAATATTTGTCACCGCCACGGAGCTCAGGATCAGCCCCATGACTCGGGAGATAATACTTGCACCGCCATCACCAATGAGATTATGTACGTAACGCGCCAGCAAAAGTAGCAATAACACCACACCTAAGACGCTAAGCATCATTGATGAGGTAATGGCCTGCTCGACCCAAGTATATTCATTATTACGAGTCATCAGCACCGCCCCTAGCATAGCCCCTGGGCTGGCTATTGATGGGATGGCTAAAGGAAATATGGCGGTTTCTGTGGAGTCGCGCACACTTTTAATTTCTGACTCGGGCTTACCCTCACCAAAAATCATGGTCAGCGCAAACAGCAGCAGGACAATGCCACCGGCAATCTGAAATGCCGCAAGCGGAATACTAATAGCATTGAGTAGCAACTCACCGACAACGACAAACAGCAGCAGCACTAACGCCGATACCAGCACCGCTTTGTAAGCCACTTTGCGCTTAAATGCGGCATCTTCGCCTCGCGTCACGGCAATAAATACCGGTACTGTGCCTATGGGGTCAATTACCGCGAAAAAGAAAATAAAGGTGGCCAGTAATTCGTGCACACTTGCTCCTGAAAATTAAAACAAAATGATACCGCTCTCATGTAGACAGAGATAGTAATTTTTATGCGTCATAGTATGCTAGTATAGGTGGCGTTAAGATGAACGAAGGTTAGCTATGAATGTAGATGCGCTTGTCAGTAAAGCTAAAAGAATGTGCGACAGCAAAGGCGCCCGCTTTACTCCCATCCGTGAAAAAGTATTCCGTTTACTTGCCAGCACTAAAAGCGGTGTTGGTGCGTATGACTTATTAGAGCAATTAAAAGTGACAGAAACCAGCGCAAAACCTGCGACGGTATATCGCGCACTGGACTTTTTAGCTGAACAAGGCTTTATTCATAAAATAGAAAGCACCAATGCGTTTATGTTGTGCCACCATTTTGATTCAATTCATCCGGTGCAGTTGCTTATCTGCGATCAATGCGGTCATGTAGACGAGCTGCACTCGAGCGTGCTGTCGCATGAGTTAAGTGAGCTCGCCTCACAAAGCGGCTTTAGTGTAAGCTCGCAAACTATTGAAGCGCATGGCATTTGTAAACGCTGTCAATCTTAGTAACAACTTGCTAGGGTAAAACACGTGCTGCAAGAACAGCAAAATTCACCTTCTGCGAACAAAGGTATGGACAATGAACGTCGAGTTTATTAACCCTTTTCTTTCTTCTTTGGTCAATGTGTTGGCCACGATGGCACAAACCGAACTAAAACCGGGTAAACCTCGCGTTAAAAAGGACGAGGTCGCGGCGGGCGATGTGTCAGGGTTAATCGGTATGGTCGGCCCACAAACAAAGGGCTCACTCTCTATCACTTTCGATGAAAGCCTAGCGCTTACCATCATGGAACGTATGCTAGGCGAGCGCCCCAGTGCCATTAATGAAGAAGTGACCGACATGGTTGGCGAAATCACCAATATGGTTACCGGTGGCGCCAAGAACTTATTGGGTGAAAAAGGCTACGACTTTGATATGGCGACTCCAGCAGTGGTATCAGGCACTGGCCACACCATTACCCACAAATGCGAAGGAACCACAATTATCATGCCTTTCACCTCAGGTGATGGCAATGCCCACATCGAGATCAGCTTCGACACCTTATGAGTTGGCAACAACACAGCATTACTTTAAGCGCAAAGCGCCGGGGCTTTCATCTGATTGATGAGGAGATTCTGCGCGCGCTGCCGCAAATTCAAGATTATCAGGTTGGCCTGCTGCATTTAATGCTGCAACACACCTCTGCAAGTTTGAGCATTAACGAAAACGCCGATCCCACTGTGCGCCAAGATATGGAAGCGCACTTTAATTGGGCCGCCCCCGAGCGCCAACCTTTTTATCGCCACACCTACGAAGGCGATGATGATATGCCCGCGCACATTAAAGCCAGTACTTTAGGGTGTGAACTCACCTTGCCAATTAGCCATGGCCAGCTGCAGTTAGGCACATGGCAAGGTATTTACCTTGGTGAGCACCGCGACCAAGGTGGCTCTCGTCGTATTGTTGCCACCTTGCAGGGACAGCTAATGGCCTCTAAATAGCCTTATTTTTCACGCTATCTACACTGATATGCATTGGGCGCAGACTTTAGCCAAGGTTGGCATGACATAAAGCGGTGTGGACCTGCCACTGTGCAGCAAAGAAAAACGCCAAGGCTCCCCCAGTAATAGCTCTTCATCCTGAGCCCATAATCGCAACTAGGAATATGCGCCGCTGTAACAGCGCTGAAAATAAAAGTCACTCAGTACTTAAGAACGATAACGCCTTGGACCGTATGCAGCATGCGGCTTTCATTGCCCCAATAAGTTGTTGCCTTACAAGCGATTACAAAAACTATACTTTCCTCACTTACACGCTATAGTTATAGCCATTCCCAGATAAAGTAATCAAAAACGGTCCATTATCTTAATAAGGAAATGATCATGTCTGAACAAGCCCCTGAAATCCAAGTCCCCTGTGAGCCTGGTAATGTTTCGGTCCAAGAGCAACTAGAGCTGATCCCAAGCGTTAACGAGCCTTGGCAAACATATGTTGTAGTTAATGGCAGTAAGCAGAATATCAACGGCCAAGACTACCCTATTCTATTCACTAACAACCCAGCTCATGCAGATTTGCAACCGACTCAACATGCTGAATTAGTTGTCACCATCAGTGACAATGATTGGGAGTTTTTTGGTAACGGTGTGGAATACATTAAAAACTACAGCAACTGCAACTACAATGTCGACTCGTCTATCAGTGCCGATAAGAAGCAGCTGACTCTTAAGGTTCATCAAGTAGATACCACGTTTTGTTATGGTAAAGCAGACGACAGCCCTCTTGATCAAGTTATTGAAGTTGCCCCTTCGAGTACTGCTGAGCCATTGAGTATCGGTTTCCGCTTTACTGCGAAGAACACCGCGAACGGTAAATACTATATGTCGCAAGACCCTCGCGTGATAGTTCGCCGTCCAGATGAAGATTAATTAACTCAGTTTACACAGAGCTGAGAGTGGGAGCCGACCATCGCTCTAAACTTTTCAAAATCGCAAAGTGGTTTAAACCAAGGCTGTAAAAACCAGTTTTGGTGGTAACCACTTTTTAAAGCCTCTTCCACATAGTAAAGACTGGAGTTAAAGTCTCCGCCCAGTGCATGCACTAATGCCGCTGTATAACTTAACTCTGATTTATCCTCTGCCAATTTGAAACTATGCTTCAGTGACTTAATGGCTTGCTCGTTGTCACCCAATTGAGCATAGGCCTGCGCATTTTCAGACCACGCCAAGGCTGATTCACGCCCGTTATTTAGCTGTAACAGGCGCTCATACAGCTCTTTTGATTCCACAAGCTTACCGTTGAGCATATTTATGTCTGCCATATTGAGCATCATCCCGGTGTTTTTCGGTGAGCTCAAAAGCGCTTGCTTGGCAAACTTTTCCGCCATAGGGTAGTTCTGCACCATCATGTAGGCGATAGAGAGGTTTGATAAATCAATGCTGTCACTATTCTCATTGAGTGTTTTGCTGTAGCTTTCTATCGCAGAGGTGAAGTCACCTTCAATTAAAGCAATATCAGCTAGGTACTGGTGAGTTCTTCTATCACTAGGGACTTTTTCAACTAAATCAGCGAGCAAGTTTTTCGCTGACTGAAAATCACCCAGCCAATACAAAACGAGCGCAAGCTTCCTTTGTAACCGCAAATTGGGTCTCAAGCTCAACGCTACTTCTAACTTATCTCTGGCCTGTTTATCTTCACCCTCAGCAAGCAGAATTGAAGCCTCCAAATTCAAAATAGCAGCTTGGTCATGACTCACCTTGGTTAACATATCCAAAGCATGCTTGGCCTCTTCTATTTGCCCCAGCTCTATATTGAGCAGCACTAAGCTTTTGTAGTAGCTGGACAACTTTTTAAATTCACCTGGGGCATTATGGATTGCTGAAATTGCCTGCTTAAGATAAGTTTTTTCATGGGTTGAGTGATACAGCTGCAGCGCAATTTCACGTAGAAGGTTATAACCCTCGACACTGGTTGCACTCTCTTTGACCGTCGCCAGACTTTTCTCAAACATCTCCGGCGTTGCTACGTTGTCGACATAAAACAACGTATACATCTCAAATAATGGGCTGTTACTTTTCATTGTCGATAGCGAGCGATACTCTTCACTATCAATGCCCGGGGAAATAAGGCGTGCAGTATTGTATTTCGCCACGTCATGTAAATTAGTTGTGCCTGCAATATCTGTCTGCCACTGCATACTCTCCTGCACTTGCCAGTTGGGAGCACGTAGTGTACTTATTTCAACGCTACAGTGGCGTTGCTGACAATCCAACGAGCTGCTAATCAGGGTATCGGCGCCGGTGTAGTCGGCCAGCCTCTGAAAGTAGCTTTTAGGGTCTCTAAATTGATCACTGTCTTGGCCTTGCGCCAACATATTCATTTCTGCACGGCTAACTAATTGCTGGTCTTGCTGGAGCAACTGCTGCCACATAGCACTTTGTACCGAGCCTTTCAAAGCGCTTTCATAATGCTTAAATTCATCAGGTAGTTTATAGATCTGAGTGGGTAGAATCGCGACCACAGGCTGGTGTAACAGATAAGGGCGTAGCAAGTAGCCTCCCACCAACACTGCCGCACAGACAAAGGCCATCACAAGGTAACGCCAGCGCAACTTCTTTACTCTTAATGGTGCGCTTTTCTGCGTGGTATTTGATGGTGTAACCGGTTCTGTTTGCTGCTCTAGAATAGCGGCTTGAACTCGTTGTTGCAGTAACTGCTCAAGCTGTTTGCTAAAAGGGTCTCGGCGCAGATTTAAGCGCGCCGCAGGTTTTACACTCAGCGCTTGGCCTAATAGTGCTTGCAACTGCTGCGGTAATTGCGTGGTGCTAAGATCTAAATGTTGTCCTTGCAATATTGCCGCGCTGATATCTTGGCCACCTTGTCCAGCAAAGGGGTGCTCGCCTGTTAGTAATTCAATTGCAACAACGGCAAACGAGAACCAATCGCTGTGGTGACTGAGTGCTTGCCCTTGCAACTGCTCAGGCGACATATAGCCCTTGGTGCCTACGCTTTGACTAACATGGCTGTTACCGCCCACGAAGCCAGCAATACCAAAATCAGCCACTTTGACTTGCCCAGCTTCACTAATCAAGATATTGCTCGGTTTCAAGTCACGGTGAATAATGCTGTTGCGATGCGCGTGCTCTAAACCCTTAGCAATATCCACCAGCATAGCCAGCTTTTGTTCAAGCGTTAACACATGCTGCTTCTGGTATTGCAGCAGGTTTTTACCGCGACAAAACTCCATCACTAAGTACTGCTGGCCATCGCTTTGGCCACAGTCAAATACTTGAATAATATTGGGGTGATTTAAGCGTGCCAGAAAGCGCGCTTCACTAAGGGCATCTTCGTCTAATTCACTACCACCGCTAGTATTAAGCACCTTGAGTGCCACGGTACGTTCTAGTTTAGTATCAAAAGCTTCGTAGATGGTGCCCATACCGCCCTGGTACACCACTTTATTCAATTCATAATGAGCAAGCGTGCGCATAGAGTTTACCTAGTTGGAGGATGCGCATTTAACCGACTCTTCGAGTTGGTGGCCTTTATATATTTCGAAATTACTGGCGCTAAAGCGCACCTTACGTAGTTTACGCTCGATGATACTATCGGCATCCTCTATATGCGCAAGGGCATCGCTAAATTGCTTACGGGCGCGGTGAATTTGAATGTTTAGATAGCGAGAATCGATACCCAAATCGCGGGCTATCACTTCAGTTTCGACCCAACCTTGACTGAGCTCATGTACGCCGTTGGCGGCATCTTGAGCCTTGTAACGGGCCAAATTTAACGTTAGATAATGATGGCAACGCTCATGCAAATCAATTTCCTCACCTGGGCCTCTGACCGTAAGCTCTGCAGATTCTTCATCTAGGGTAAGGTGAAAAATAAAGTTTAAGTCGGCTAACTGGGTATTGCTTACATCACGCAGCGCTGTGGCTTCTTCCAAATGGCTTAAATGCAATTGATAGCTTCGCTGGCTATCACTGAGCTGATCGTTCTCTATTAAAATAGTGTGATCAAGCATCGGCCCATCCAGGTGCTCTAAGCACCAAAAACCACTCTCACGTTGGTTAAATACGGCTATTTCTGGGGACTCTTCAGGGATAAGGTTGTAATTTGCTAGGCAAATAAACTCCGAAGTAGGCTTGGCGTATTCATCAAGGACGATCAATAAGTCTTGCGGCTTATCTAAATTCGCAACTTTGAATTGCTTGCCATCATTTCCTGGCAGAGCAATCACATCATGAAGCTTAAGCGTTTGGCTGTGATCTTTATCTAAGCGTTTGCTATTAAGCCAAGTGCCGTTACGGCTGAGGTCACGAACCTGCCATTCATTCCCCTGCCATTCAATGATGGTATGAATTTTCGACACGCTAGGATCGCTGATCAGCGTGTCTACACTGTACTGAAAACGCCCAAAGCTATGGTGGGCGTGCAAATAGATCACATTGTCCGTATCCGCTTCGATAAGGTAAGCCATAATCGCTCCAAGCGCCTTTTGTACCTAATTATTATTATAAGGGATGAGTGGCTTATTCTCTGCTTTTTTCGAACAAAAATAAACAGCTGCTTAACAATTGTGGGAATAGTATCAGCTTGATGCGATATATTGATAACTAACGCGCGGGGTAATATTGCATAGAAGTTCATAAGCGATGGTGTCGGCGCAGGCGGCAATTTCTTCAATGGCTAACTCGCGTCCCCACATAATGGCCTCATCACCTACTGCAACAGCGCTGGGGTCTGGGCCAATATCAACGGTGATCATATCCATAGACACACGCCCAACCAACGGGTAACGCTGCGCGTTTATAAGCACAGGTGTGCCGCTTTGAGCATGACGCGGATAGCCGTCTCCATAGCCAATGGCCACCACCGCCAGGTAGGTATCTTTGTCGGCTCGCCAATGTCCGCCATACCCCACCGGCTCGCCCTGGCGTATCGGACGCACGGCAATCACTTCGCTACTGAGGGTCATCACGGGGGTCAGCTGAAGTTGCGCAGAAAAAGTATTTTTCACGGGCGAAACACCGTACATCATCAACCCCGGGCGTACCCAATCACCGTGACTTTGCGGATAATTAATGATGGCGGCAGAATTCGCCAAACACAGCGGCTCAGGTTTATCGGCTACTAAGGTTTGAAATAACTGTAGCTGGGTCTCATTGTAGGCATCCTGATTGTCATCTGCACAAGCAAAGTGAGTCATTAGATTTACTTCATCTTGTACATATGGGCAATCTTTTAAGCGGCGATAGAAGGTATTGATGCTGTCTGGGTTTATGCCCAAACGATGCATGCCGGTGTCTACTTTTAACCATACTTTAATGGCCCCTGCTAACTGGGCTTGCTCTAGGGCTTCAAGCTGGTATTCGTCATGCACCACTGTTTGGAAGTTATTGGCCAGCATAATTTCGATATCGCTGGCTTTAAAAAAACCTTCCAGCAGCACGATGGGCTTAGTAATGCCACCGGTGCGCAAGGCCAGAGCCTCTTCAATGCGAGCAACGGCAAAGGCATCGGCATCGGCGAGCTGTTGCGCAATAGGCACTAAGCCATGGCCATAGGCATTAGCTTTAAGCACGGCCATTACTTGGCTATCAGGGGCAAGGCTTTTAACGCGCGCTAAATTAGCGCGCAGGGCACAAAAATCAATGGTTGCGGTTGCCAACGCCATAGTGGTTAATACTCGTCGTCCATCGCCGGGCCAGCGTAATTATCAAAGCGTGAGTATTGCCCTTGGAAGGTTAACCTGACCTTACCAATAGGACCATTCCGCTGCTTACCAAGGATAATCTCTGCAGTACCTTTATCTGGACTGTCTTCGTTGTACACCTCATCGCGGTAGATAAACATGATTAAGTCGGCGTCCTGCTCAATTGACCCCGATTCACGCAAATCCGAGTTAACGGGGCGCTTATCAGCACGTTGTTCAAGTGTCCGGTTCAACTGCGAAAGCGCCACAACAGGACACTCGAGTTCCTTCGCCAGTGCTTTTAATGAGCGCGATATTTCGGCAATTTCTAAGGTTCGGTTGTCCGATAAGCTTGGTACCCGCATTAATTGCAGGTAGTCGACCATGATCATGCTAATGCCACCGTGGTCGCGGGCAATTCGCCGCGCGCGTGAGCGCACATCGGTAGGAGTTAGGCCCGAGGCATCATCAATGTACATTTTGCCTTTTTCAATCAACAAGCCCATGGTTGAGGACAAGCGTGCCCAATCCTCGTCGTCCAGCTGGCCCGTTCTCACCTTGGTTTGGTTTATGCGCCCGAGCGAGGCGAGCATACGCATCATGATTTGCTCTGAGGGCATCTCCAACGAGTAAATAAGCACCGGCTTATCTTGGGTCATCGCTGCATGTTCGGCCAAGTTCATGGCAAACGTGGTTTTACCCATGGATGGGCGCGCTGCAACAATGACTAAGTCCGAGGGCTGCAAACCCGCAGTCATCTGATCAAGGTCAGAGTAACCGGTACTGACTCCCGTAACCCCGTCTTGTGGCGACTGGTAAAGCTCTTCAATTTTATCCACGGTCTTTTCTAGGATAGTGTGGATATTTTGCGGCCCTTCAGTGCTTTTAGTGCGCTGTTCAGCAATTTTGAATACCTTGCTCTCTGCAAAGTCGAGCAAATCATGGCTGCCGCGCCCTTCGGGGTTAAACCCGGCTTCGGCAATTTCATTGGCAACACCAATCATTTCGCGGATCACCGCCCGCTCACGCACAATAGCAGCATAAGCGCTAATGTTAGCGGCACTGGGAGTGTTTTTAGCTATTTCACCGAGGTAAGCAAAGCCACCCACACTGTCGAGTTGATTGTTTTTCTCTAACGACTCGGAAATAGTGATCAGATCGATAGGCTGGCTGTCTTCAACCAAGCGCTCCATAGCCTCAAAAATCAGTCTGTGGGTACGCGTATAAAAGTCCTGAGCCACGACCAACTCAGCAACACGGTCAAAGGCCTCGTTATCGAGCATTAACCCACCAAGCACGGATTGCTCGGCTTCAATGGAGTGGGGAGGAACTTTTAGGCTATCAACCTGTTTATCTATTTTTGCCATACATACTCAAAAGGCGGGGTGAATGGCTTTATTTTATCGGCTTGGCATCGCAGTGCAACAACTGCTTCGCTTTTTTGCTCACTGGTAAACAAGAAAAATAGCGAGCCCTAAGGGCTCGCCGAGGTTGGGTTAGTTTTTACGTAGGTGGGTGTTGCCACTAATGGTGGTTACTTGCACTTCGGCTTCGCCTTGGCCTAGTGTGAAGTGCAGGCTTTCACCCGTACCATACTTGGCTTCCACGGCTTTATCATCGCTCAGTTCGTTGCGAATATCGCCGCCAGCATGGGCTTCTAAATCAAACCGTGCTGACAGATCGCTCGGTAGGTAGAGATCTAAATCACCACTGACGCTCTCGGCGCGGATTTGCCCGTCGGCATGAAGCTTCGCCACACGGACCTCAAGCTCGCCATTGACGGTATTAATTTTTAAGCTACCTAGGGCTTGGGCATTGAGCTGTAGATCACCGTTGACGTTTTCAAAGCGGATATCTTCAGCACGGGTGCTCGATTCCACGTCGCCATTGACTAAGGTCATTTGTAATTGTCCTTGTGAATCAAGGTCGTTGATATCACCATTGACGGTTTGATAACGGATCTCTCCGGCCAGGTTTACGCCATCAATATCGCCATTGACGGTCTCTAAATTCAACTTGCCCTGTAACTGCTTGGCGTCAATATCGCCATTCACCGTTTCCACACGGGTATCATTGTGCAGTTCACTGACCATCACATCAACGCTCACCCCTTCCATCACTAAGGCACTGGCATGGGGCATGTATATGGTTAACTTAGACCCCTCGTCATTATCATTATTATGCCCCCAACCTTGATTGTAGCGTTTGGGCATATCAACAATAAAATCAGTACGCTGACCACGGTTCTCAAGGGTATAGCCCTCGGCTTTGTCATCCAGCTCGCCGGTCACTTTAAAAGTGTTTTTATCCCAACCTTTGATAATGACTTCGCCACGTTGGTTATCGATATAAATACGGCCATCCTTTGGCACGTCGAGTTGCTCATCAATTTTTTCGCCAGCGAAGGCCAAAACCGGGGCTAGCGCTAATGTATATATAATTGCTTTCATTGTTATGCTCCTAAATACGCTGTAATACTGCGCCCTGCTTGGGCTGGTGTACGTTGTTAATTAAATTCAGTTGTTGTTGATAAACCTGCGCGAGCATATTAAGCAAAGCGCGGTTGTTAGGTTGTTCTTCAAGCGCGGTTTTGATTGCTTGCTCCGCTTGCTCGAGCTCTTGTAATTGCTGTTGCCAATTATCGGTCAGCGCCGGTTGTGCTTGATACTGCACCAGTAGGCTCTGCTTTTGCTGCTCGAATACATCGCTTATCACTGCGAATTGGTTACTCGGTTGCGAGCCTTGTTGGCTTGGTAAATTGAGCCCGATTACGGCGACTAAAATGGCAGCAGCGGCACTACCCAAAGCTGGTTTAAACCAGCTTTTATCAGCTGTATGCGTGTGCGCATTAATCCCCTGCTCAATACCGGGCCAAAGATCGCGCTCCGGGCTGATCTCTTTTTGCTGTTGTTGCAGTTGCTGGTTTAGAAACTGCTCAAAATCAGGTTTACTCATGCTCGTACCACTCCTTTAACAGCCCTCGGGCGCGATGGTATTGTGACTTTGAAGACCCCACCGCCATATTCATAATCCTGGCTATCTCTTCATGGCGATAGCCCTCTACTGCGTGCAGAACAAAAACTTGTCGTGCCCGCTCAGGCAGCCGCACTATGAGTTTATCAAGACCGTTAAGCTCATGGCATTGAGCCACTTGTTCATGCTCCATGCCCTGCTCTTCACTGCTCACGACGCGTTGCAGCCAGTTTTTTTGTTTGCGTAAATGGCTAATGGCAATATTGCTGGTTACGCGGTGCAACCAAGTACTAAATTGTGCTTTGCCATCAAAGCTGTGTATTTTTTGCCACAACTGCACAAATACCTCTTGGCTCACATCCTCCGCCTGAGTGGTGTCAGCCGCCAAACGCAAACACAAGGCATAGACTCGCTTAATATGCTGCTGATACAGCTGTGCAAAGGCCTGCTGATTGCCCTTTTTCACCTGTTGTATCAGTTCTGCCTCGCTTGGCGGCGGTGGTGCGGTTGCCCTTGCCTCTGCGGCATGACCCTGCATGCGATATATCCTGTTGTTGTTATTCGCTTTGTTAATGTATTAGACGCGCACTAAAGTACAAAGGGTTTAAATGGGTTTTAAATTTTTTATTTATTTTTTAGCGTGCACAGAAAGTGCAAGGAGATTGGATTTTTAAGGCGTATAGGATAACCTTGTGGTGCAAGGAATACGCAGCAATAACGGAGATTCAAGGATGATAGACGAAATACAGCCTAACTATGCAAGCTATTCAATAGACGAACTTGAAGACGCATTAAGGCACGTGGACAGCGAGGCCTACCCGCAAAGAGTGCAAGCGATTAAGCAAGAGCTACAAATCAAACGCGCACGACATACTGCCGCTAAACAAGCTAACACTGAGCACTCAGATAATGGGCAGTTTTTTAAATGCCCGTCTTGCCTTAAGTCCATTAACTTTTTCTCTAAAGCGGCAAACTCTTGGGGGAAAACCAAAACATGCCCGCACTGCGGCGCGCACTTCGAGGTTCGCATGAACTATGTTGCTATGGCTATTGCCGTGGTGCCTTTGGTGTTCGTGCATCGCCTGCTATTCATACCGATTTTAGTGGCGATGGGGCTACCTGGCGCTATCGGCATGGGTATTGTCACCGGCACGGCTATGGCTTTGTCGATGCGCTTTAAAAAGCCCTCTCAGGATTAATTTATGGCAAACGCTCAACGGGAAAACTTATAAAGGCCTACATTTGAATAACATAGCAATCATAGTGATACGTCTATATCAACGCTTTGTCTCCCCTTACAAGGGATTTCGTTGTGCCCATGCGTGCTTACATAAAGGTGCATCTTGCTCTAACGCTGTCCTTGCCATAGTAAAGCAACACGGCTTTTTTCATGGTTATGCCAATATCAAAGCACGATTGCATGCCTGTAAATTGGCTCACGCCACACTGCAACTCAACGCTCAAGAAGATAGCAACAAACGCAAAAAGAAAGAAAACCGCCATGACTGCTGCGACCCATCCGCAGCATGTGACGCAGCCAGCTGTGCCGGCAAAGGTAAGCATTGCGACTTAGCCGAGCTACCTTGCAGTTGTTGGCCTTAGATGCAAATACTGGCTTTACCTTGCGCATAGGTGCAATGCGCTAAAAAGCCCCTTTATAGGGGCTGAGATTGGTAGTAGGGATAGTTAAACTCGCTAAGGTGATAGCTCCTTCGGGGTTTTATACTGCCAGCCAAGGAATATCACCCGGCGCTGACCGCCTAAATTTCCACCTTGTGACTTTTTCAGCGCGGTGTCGTAATGAATATCACCATCACCACATACACTGACCCTTTTCCCCCGAATGGCCCCGTACAGCTCACCACTGGCACCAAACTTTACATTGCTATAGGGTGCATAAATAGTTCCGTACATTTGTCCCGTGCCCGATAGCCCAACACCAAAGTCGCCCCCGCATTGGGTTTCTGTGGAGTTATCTTGATACCCAGAATACAGACTGAAAGGCGGTAGCTTGTTGCTATTAAGTGTTTTCTTGAGCACGTTAACGGGTTGCTGAATTTGACTTTTACCTTGAACAAATAACGTCAAACTTGCATCTTCATTGATATTTAGCGCGCTGTCACCATTGGCTGTAAGATTGAAATCGCCATTAATGTAAAAAACGACATCTCCCTTTGCAATCGTCAATTCAGCTCCATCAATAGTCAGCTTATCTAGAAAGTATACCGACCCGTATTGCCGCCCCAATATAGAAGTTGAGGTTGGCATGTAGACAGAACCAAAACTATCACGGCCTTGTTCGTCGTCGAACTGTGCATGACTACCCCATCCTGTCACATTGAGTCCCTGACGAGGCAACTTTTGCTGCAGTTTTGCTAACTCAGAGGGCAACGAGTAAGGATCACAGTTGGTGTCTGGGTCTTTAGGGTCGTGGTTAGGATCCTCGCTATTACTGGCAGGAACAGCGGGAACGGTAACAGTTTGGTGATAAGGCGCACCTTTATAATTAGTGCCGGCGATAGAGTCTTTATTATTTTCTTCCGTGGTATTGTTACCACCATACAGAACGGCTAACCCATTATTGTTGATATTTCTAACAGCAAATGAGGGAGTAAAATGAACATCTTGCTCGGCTCTTACCACCCCTAATATATGGCGCCCCTGATAAGTAACACTGCCTTTTGCCAAAATATCACCGCCAATTCGCGTTTTCACAGGAAAACCAGGCGGTATCGTATAATCTCCTGAGCTACCGCCACTGACATCAATATCGCCATTGGCATGAACAGTCCCGGATATAAATCCTGCTCCGGTAATGTTGATGTTTCCTGTTGCACGGACATCACCCCACGTGGAAGAACCACCACTGACAACGATATCCGCATTAGGTGAAATCGTTTTCACATGCGCTTGGGTTGAGGCGTTGTCGCGATCGTACTGGCCATCAAGCTGCTGCGAATCATAGCTATCTATGTTCCCACCCGCTGAATTCAAGACTCCATCACAGCCAACTATGGCGGTGTTAAAAGGCGCATAGCCACCGTTACTGGTAACAGCGTATCTGGCCACTAAATTAGCCTCTGCTTCACCAGCATAACGCTCTCCTAACGCAGCGATTTCCAGCTCACCCGCCCCATTTTTATTTAGTTGTGCACGATACTTTAGGTCTCCCTTATGAATGGAACCACTGTGTGCTTGCTGAGTTTGCGCTACGAGCTCATCAATATCAGCATCAGGGTTTGCATGCAGTTGCTGCTGCACTTTCTCAGCCTGAGCAAAAACGGCTCGTTCAGACATCATCCGCGCATTAACTTTCTTCTGAAAGTTGCCACTGAGGCGCTCTTGCACGATGCTGTCTTTTAGTGAAGTAAATACCACCACGCCAGCGACCACGGTTAATAACATCACACTGACTAGAGTGAAACCCTGCTGTTGCTTCATGAACTTGCTCCGTATAGTTCACTTAAAATTAATCGCGACGCTGCAATATCGATTTGTACTTGGCCTCCAAACTGCTGCGGCAATCCCTGAGGAGTAACATTAATGGTGGTGAGCTTAGTGGTCGCATCATAGCTAAAGCTGAGCGCCGTCACACCGGTCAGGATGTCTTCGCCGCCAGCGCCCATATCACACTGTATACGCCCATCAACCAAGCGGTATTGCTCAATATAACCAGCACTAGGCGTTGTTCCCAAACACGATAAAACGCCCGCCTGTTGCTGAACCCGCAGCGTACTGCCATCAGCACTGACCACAGGCGCAAATGGGGTTTGTTTAAGACTGCGAGTGAACACCTGAGAAGTGAAGCGAACCACCTCTTGTGCATTTTCTAGCTCTTTAGTCGCACTTACAGTGCCTTTGATAGTGGCGTAAGAAAGCCCAACACCAGCGATTAAAAAGCTACCTACGGCTAAAGCAACCATTAGCTCAACTAAAGTAAAACCTAAATGAGCGCGTTTCATAAGCCACACTCCGCAGCCGAGAGCGTTGGATATTGAGCAAAAATGCGCAACTTAGATTGCAGACCATCATCAAGGCGGCTATCTGGCCATTGCACTTCAATGGCTAAATCGTCGTTAAAATTAGCGGGAAAGGTAATGCTGTAGTCATCAATTTGCGGTGCCAAGGTGGTGTTTTTGAAGTTGCCGTTAAAACCACCCCCATGCTTGAGCGTGCATAAATTTGGCCAGATGCGCTCTGCAGCATTGTTGGCCTGTACAATGGCCATGGTGTAGTTGAAGCTGCTCGTCGCATACTGCAATGACTTGAGCTGTGCGCTGCCCAGCCCCAACAAGGCAATAGCTGCAATCGCCACCGATACCATAATCTCTAATAACGAAAAGCCAGACTGTATTGCTTTTACACGCATGCTTCACCTTCCTCAGCTAACCAGCTTTGGCCGCTGCGTAGAACGCATAAGCGATAGTCCGTGGTACTGGCATCATTGTCAGTGATCAATATATTAGCGGCGTTGTTAAGCTCACCAGTGATGGCAACAATGCGGTTAGGCAGCGCAATCGTTAGCGAGCTATGTTGCTTGGTAAAAGCTCTTAGCACGGCTTCATTCGCTTCACCTGGATTGGCTATCACTTGCCACTGTTCGGCTGTAGCGCGCAAATTAATGGCTCGCTCACGCTTAACAGCTTCGCTGCGAGCGAACTTAAACACACTATGAAGTTGGTTCGCGTGATTGACAATGCGGTCTTGCTTTATGAACTGTATATACGACGGCGCGGCGATAATGGCGGCGATAGCGATGATTGCTAGTACCACCATTAACTCAACTAAAGTAAAGCCTAGGGCTGAATATCTTCCTTGATACATTGGGTTAGTTCCCCCAACAATCGTCGTCATCACCACCGCTAGCGCGTTGCTGACCAACTTCGTTGATACTCAGGGTGCCACACTCGTCATCACTCTGTGCAGCTTTGGGAATAGCCCGCAAGGTAAACTTTTTAGCATCATAATGTGCGCCGCCGCTACTAGAGATAGTTGGCTGCGGCGCATACCGTAAGGTGTAATAATCAGATGTAGGGAGGGTAAAGTTGCTAGGGTATCCGCCCATACGAGAATATGTACGTTCAAGCACGGCAACAACTTGCAGCATATTTTGCTGCATATCCGCACGGCGACCTCTTTCCATATACTCGCTGTAGGCTGGCATCGCCACTGCATACAAAATACCGATAATAGCGACCACTATCATCATTTCTATCAGGGTAAAACCGCGTTGTCGCATTCCTTGTAAGCGCATTGTTTTGCCTAGAGTTTTATTAAGACTGGGTTAAGATATAATGACAACGCTGTCAAAGTCAACTTATGATATCGTCGCACATTGGCTGCCAATATATCGTGATGAAAAACTTTATTGAAAATATTTTTGTTACTAATCATAAGCTTAAATTAAACCTATTAACTTAATAAAGTAATCGGTAATAAGTGAAAGTTCCGGCTATTAATACTTTTCAACTTAATCGTCCCTAAATTAGACATTGGTAATACAATATCACAATAAATATTTAGTGCAATAACTCTAAATATGCTTTTACAGGGTAATCATGCTAATTACGTCTAAACAAACAGGCCTTTCCTTCCACTATCACCTTTAAAGGTGGTCGTGGTAATGAATTAGTGTTCATTTTGGCCGAAACGAAAGAAATCGAGTAGATAGGCAGAGCCTGTCAGGTTGAAACCTGACCTACAGAAGTCAGTCTTTTTGATTCGCGCTTTCGATCTAGGCTTTTTGTGGAATGCGCTTGAAACTACGAATAGGACTGAAAGCGGGTATAAGAAAGAACAGCTTCACTGTCGCCGCTTGAGGATCACAAGTTCTGCGAGAAACGAGCAATGTCAACATCAGACAGGCATAAAAAAACCGCGCCTAAGCGCGGTCTTTATAAAGCTAATCGACGATTAAGCTTCAGCAATAACGATCACTTTAATAGAAGCCATCACTTCTGCGTGAACCTGGATTGCTACGTCGAATTCACCTGTTTCACGGATAGTACCGTTAGGTAGGCGAACTTCTGATTTAGCTACTTCGATGCCCGTTGCAGAGATCGCATCAGCGATGTCACGAGTACCGATTGAACCAAATAGTTTACCTTCGTCACCAGCTTTAGAAACTAGCGTCACTTCTGCAAGTGCTTCAAGTTTCTCAGCGCGAGCTGTAGCAGCAGCTAGCTCTTCAGCGATTTTCGCTTCAAGCTCAGCACGACGTGCTTCGAAAGTTTCGATGTTAGCTTTAGTTGCAGGAACTGCCTTACCTTTCGGGAACAGGAAGTTACGTGCGAAACCAGATTTAACAGAAACCTGGTCACCTAGGCCACCTAGGTTTGCGATCTTGTCTAGTAGAATAACTTGCATGTCTCTACACCTTTTAAAAACTGTTAATCCGCTGCTTACTTGTGTAAGTCAGTGTATGGAAGAAGGGCTAGGTAGCGAGCACGCTTGATAGCAGTTGCTAGCTGACGCTGATACTTAGCGCTAGTACCTGTGATACGGCTAGGTACGATTTTGCCACTTTCGGTAACATAGTTTTTAAGAGTAGCTAGATCTTTATAATCGATTTGTTTTACGCCTTCCGCTTTGAAGCGGCAGAACTTACGACGTCTGAAGTAACGTGCCATGAGTATTTTCCTCAATTAATTCTTTCAATTTGCTGAGCATGCAGTACCAGTTGACTGAGGCCATTTCGGCCTTGGTGGCGGTTTAAAAACCCCCGCACTCGCACTGACTGCTCAACTTGCAAATATTGTGTTGCTGATTGATGCTCCGAACCACTTGCTACCACCTGAATACGCACATAACTTTGACGGTTTAGTTGCGCTTCAACCTGTATTGAACGGTGCTCTAGCACGAAAATACAGTGGGGTACACCGGCCGGGCTTTGACTGAACTTAGGGGCCTTACAAACAGTGCCACCTAATTCGACTAGATTGAGCGCTTGCTCACTAGGCGTTTCAGCCATTACAACCACGCAGAACGATTAAGCTTCAGCAGCTTCTTTTTTCTCTTCTTTTGCAAGAGGAGAAGCTTCAGTTACTGCATCTTTAGTGCGCATAACTAGGTTACGAAGCACTGCATCGTTGTAGCGGAAAGAAGTTTCAAGCTCGTTGATTACTTCAGTTGGTGCTTCAACGTTCATTAGAACATAGTGTGCTTTGTGAAGCTTTTCGATTGGGTAAGCCAGTTGACGGCGGCCCCAGTCTTCTAGACGGTGAATCTTACCGCCAGCTTCAGTGATAGAACCAGTATAACGCTCGATCATACCAGGAACTTGTTCACTTTGATCTGGATGAACCATGAATACGATTTCGTAATGACGCATGGGTATTCCTTACGGTTAATATAGCCTTCCACCGTTTCGGCCGGTCGGTTTAAGGCAAGGAATTAATGTTAAATGGCCGAAATGAGCGCGTATTCTACGCATTGTTGGCAAATTAAGCAACTTAAAAGAAGGCGAATACAGGCAAATTACACCTGATTGATGTGAGGTAATGACATAGAATATGGAGCCAGGCACACACCTTACAATATCAAGGGGGGTGCATGCCTAACTGGCGTTATGCGCTTCGCTGTCTGAGCACTTCAAACAAGCTAATGCCAGTCGCGACCGAGACATTTAGGCTAGATACCGTGCCCACCATAGGGATTTTCACCAGCACATCACAATGTTCACGCGTTAAACGGCGCATCCCATCGCCCTCAGCTCCCATGACCATGGCGATAGGGCCGGTGAGGTTGGCATCAAACAAGGTGGTATCGGTCTCTCCTGCCGTGCCGACAACCCACACCCCCGCGTCTTTAATTTCGCGCAAGGTCCGTGCGAGGTTAGTGACTTGCACTAACGGCACCACTTCGGCGGCACCACAAGCGACTTTTCGTACCGTCGCATTTAATTTCGCCGACTTATCCTTAGGCACGATAACCGCGTGCACACCGGCAGCGTCCGCACTACGCAGGCAGGCCCCCAAATTGTGAGGGTCAGTGATGCCATCTAAAACCAATAAAAAAGGCGTTTGCTCTCGGCTGATAATGGCGTCTAAGTCGCGCTCGTTATATTGTTTGCCTTGGCGAACTCGAGCAATAATGCCTTGATGCTGTTCGCCTCGGGCTTTGTCATCCAGCGCTTTACGCTGCATAAATTGCACCGAAATACCGAATTGCCGAGCCTGATTGATCAACGCATTTAGACGCTTATCATCACGCCCTTTTAAAGCATACAGTTCAATGAAGCGCTCGGGCTCGCGGCTGAGGATGGCTTCGACACTATGAAAACCAAAGATTAATTCGTTACTCACTGGGACTCTCTACTTTTTCGTTTTCTTACGAGCATTTTTACCTGCTCGTGACTTTTTCTTGCTTTTACTAGCCTTTACATTTTTGCCAGCTGTTGCTTTTTTGTCTTTAGAGGCTTTCTTTTTACCGCCACTTTTCTTACCACTGGGTGTTGGCTTCTTGCCTTTTCCTGGAATATCGCCCGCTTTAAGCTTATCGCGCACCGAAGGCTTTTTCGCCTTGCGCCGAGCATAACGATCGGGCTCTTGTTGCGCCAGGGCAAGATTGATACGGCGCTCTTCTAAAGACACCGAGGCCACTTGCACCGATATTTTATCACCCATGCGATACACAGTACGACTGTGCTCACCGACAAGGCAATGTTTAGCGCCATCGAAATGGAAAAATTCATCACCCAGGTTAGCAATATGAACCAGGCCGTCTATTTGCAGGTCATCTAAGCGCACAAACAAGCCAAAATTAGTAACCGACGAGATAACCCCACCAAAGTGCATGCCAACATGATCCTGCATATACTCGCACTTCAGCCAATCAGCGACTTCACGAGTCGCATCATCGGCGCGGCGCTCGGTCATTGAGCACTGCTCACCGAGTTGATCCGCTTCATCATCGTTGTATTCATACTCACCACTGGTTTGCTGCCCTTGCGCTTTGAGTATGGCCTTGATAGCGCGATGCACGACCAAGTCGGGATAACGGCGGATTGGCGAGGTAAAGTGCGCATAAGCGGGCAGTGCCAAGCCAAAGTGACCAATGTTGTCAGGCTGATAAACGGCTTGCTTCATCGCTCGCAGCAACATAGTTTGAATCAGTCCCAACTCTGGGCGATCGGCTAATTTGTCGATGGCAGCGGTAATCTCCGCTGGCTCGGGAGAATCCCCAAAGGGGTTCTCTATGCCGAGTTCACCAAGGAACTGGCGAAAGTGTCCAAGCTTCTCACTGTCCGGTTCATCATGCACACGATACAAGGCACTGGCCTCGTGCTTTTCTAGTAACCGCGCCGCTGAAACGTTCGCTAAAATCATGCATTCTTCGATAAGCTTATGGGCGTCGTTACGCACGACGGGTACTATAGACTCAATTTTGCGCTGCGCGTTAAACACAAACCGTGTTTCCAGGGTTTCAAATTCGATGGCACCACGCTCTTGACGCGCTGCTTTTAGCGCCATATACATCTGCTGCAAGTCTTGCAGATGACCCACTAGGGGCGCGTACTCTTCACGCAATTTTTCATCGCCTTCTAAAATTGCGTGCACCTTGGTGTAGGTAAGGCGGGCATGCGAGTTCATCAGTGCTTGATAAAAACGATAGCCAGAGAGCTTACCGGCTGCGGAGACGGTCATTTCCGCAACCATACACAGGCGGTCGACCTTCGGATTCAGTGAGCACAAGCCATTGGATAGCACCTTAGGGAGCATGGGAATAACTTGCTCAGGGAAGTACACTGAGTTACCGCGATTAATCGCTTCTTGATCTAAAGGGGAGCCTTTTTGCACATAATGGGAGACATCAGCAATCGCCACCCATAGGCGCCAACCACCGGACTTTTTGCGCTCACAAAATACAGCGTCATCAAAATCTCGGGCATCTTCGCCATCAATGGTGACCAAGGGCAAATGACGCAGGTCAACGCGCCCTTGTTTGTCTTGCTCTGCCACCTGCTCGCCTAAAGGAGCCACCTGCTCCTCAACTTCTTGTGGCCACTGATGAGGGATTTCATGATTTCGCAGTGCTACCTCAATTTCCATACCCGGTGCTAAATGCTCACCGAGCACCTCTGTGACCTTGCCTACCGCATTCATGTGGCGGCTTGGGTTTTGGGTGATCTCAATTTGCACCATTTGGTTGTGGCGCGCACCTTTTTCTGCCCCAGGGACAATAATGATATCTTGCGTAATGCGTGGGTCTTCCGGCACAACCACAGCCATACCATGCTCAACAAAGTAACGGCCAATGATTGGCGCACGCTCGCCTTCAAGTACTTTCACAATGCGTGCTTCAACCTTGCCACCTTGGCCACGTGAGCCCGCTTTAGCTAACACCACATCGCCATGTAACACGGTGTTCATTTGGTGGCGAGCAATAAACCAGTCTTTAGGTTCACCTTCGACTTGCAAAAAACCAAAGCCGTCACGGTGGCCAATGACCTTACCTTTGACTAAGCCACTATCATCGGGAATAACGTAGCATTTTTGCTTATTGAAATGCAGCTGCCCTTCACGCTCCATGGCGCGCAGGCGGCGCTTAAAGGCAATTTGACGCTCACTGTCATATACATCCAGCTCGGAACAAAGTTGGCTGAAATTAGCAGGCTTAGCGCGTTTTTTAATGTGGTCGAGGATGAACTCGCGGCTGGGGACGGGGTTTTCGTATTTTTGCTGTTCTCTATCGAGGTATGGATCCTGTTTGGTCATTCAATAACTTATACGGTGACTTGTGGTGTTATTTTAACCCATATCGGGAAAAGGCAACAGGTAAATACTGTTAAACTTTATTGATCAACGGGTAATCGTGCCCGTGCAACCACGCTATCGGGCATTTTTTGCGCCAATTTACTTAACTGCGCACCAATTTTCTTGTGTAGGTTGCGATCTGCAACTTGTGTATGAAACAGCCAGCGATAAGCATCTTCATAGTCGCGTGGACTGCCGTAGCCTTGATTAAACAGCTTTACCAAACGCATTTGCGCTGGCAGGTTGCCTTGTGCAGCGGCTTCACGCAAATACACGATAGCCATGGCTTTATCGGCCTGAACTAAGCGGCCAATATCATAGTAGCGTCCCAGCTGCTCTAACGCCTCTGCTAAGCCTTGCTCAGCGGCTTGACGCATGTAGTAAACACCTAAGTCCACATCTCGTTCAACGCACACATTGTAAGCGAGCATATCACCGTAGAGGAACTGATAACTGGGCAACTTCATTTTACTCGCGCGCGCGGCAATATCTTGCACAAGTTGGCAATCATCATCCTGCACCCGCTTTAAATGAGCGTTTTTACGTATCAACTTAACCAACTCATCCTGTGTATACAGCTGTACGGCCTCTAACGGCTCTGCCGCATGAGCTGTGGTGCTTAGCACACTGGTCAGTAATAATATGGTTAACAAATGGCGCATGACGCTCCTTTGACGAATCAACTCTCTCATTAATCTATAGCAAAACCAGTGCCAAAATTGGTATATACAGGCACAAAAAAAGCTGCCGCAGCAGCTTTTTTTTCACACCCTACGCTTATTCAGCAAATGGGTTGCGCACAATCATGGTTTCCACACGATCAGGGCCGGTTGAAATAATATCAACCGGAACACCGGTGATTTCTTCAACACGCTTGATATAGTCGATTGCCGCTTTAGGCAAGTCTTCAACACGAGTGACACCGAAGGTGTTATCGCTCCAGCCTGGCATTTCTTCATACACTGGCGTGACTTTTTCGTAGCCTTCAGCAGCAAGCGGTGTGACGTTAGTAACGGTGCCGTCTTCAAGCTGATAGCCAGTACAAATCTTGATAGTTTCTAGGCCATCAAGTACGTCCAGCTTGGTCATACAGAAGCCTGAGATGCTATTGATTTGTACCGCACGGCGCATGGCCACAGCATCAAACCAACCTGTACGGCGCAAACGGCCGGTCGTAGCACCAAACTCATGGCCTTTTTCGCCAAGGTGTTTACCTACTGGGTCTTGCTTATCAACGCCATCATAAAGCTCTGTCGGGAATGGACCTGAACCCACACGCGTAGTGTAAGCTTTAACAATACCCAACACATAATCTAGGTTCAGCGGGCCAAAACCAGCCCCTGTCGCTACCCCACCGGCGGTGGTGTTAGATGAAGTAACATATGGGTATGTACCGTGGTCGATATCCAGCAATGTGCCTTGTGCACCTTCGAACAGGATGTTGTCGCCTTTTTCACGGGTCTGATCCAATAGCTCAGTCACATCAACGACCATCGATTTCAGGATATCCGCCACAGCCATGGCATCATCAAACGTCTTTTGGAAGTCGACTGGCTCAACTTTGTAATAGTTTTCTAAAGTGAAGTTGTGGTACTCAAGAATTTCGCGCAACTTATTGGCAAACTGCTCAGGGTTGAACAAGTCACCAACACGAAGACCACGGCGTGCAACCTTGTCTTCATACGCAGGACCAATACCACGGCCTGTGGTACCAATCGCTTTAGCGCCACGCGCCTTTTCACGTGCCATATCAAGCTCAACGTGATACGGCAGAATAAGCGGACACGCTTCAGAGATAAGCAGACGCTCGCGCACCGGCACGCCACGCTCTTCAAGCATGGTAATTTCTTTCATCAATGCGTCGGGGGCCAGAACTACGCCATTACCGATAACACATTTTACGTTGTCACGTAGCACACCCGACGGGATCAGGTGTAGAACTGTTTTCTCGCCATCAATCACCAAAGTGTGGCCAGCATTGTGCCCACCTTGATAACGGACCACTAAAGATGCTTTATCTGTAAGGAGGTCTACGACCTTTCCTTTCCCCTCGTCACCCCACTGGGTGCCTAGTACAACGACGTTTTTACCCATTGCAAATTCACTTAGAAAAAATTAGGCGCAGATTTTATCAGAAAAGCCGGGGGCAGATCACCCCGTTTTGGTTATTTTTTCCGCTAATAGAAAATTCATTGCTAGCTCAGCAAGCTAGACGAGGTTAATAAGATGGAACAGAAGCGCGCCAGTGAGGATTAAGATGATACCCACCACTTTCAAGGTGCGTTCATCACTGCCAGCTAGCTGCGCCATGTATGCACGCCACTTTTTTGGAAACAGCGCTGGGCCTAGCCCTTCAAAAATAAGCATAAGCGCAAAGGCGCTTACTAACAATTGCCAGCTCATTAGACTCTCTCAGTGACAAAAAAGCCCCGAGGCGATTGCTCTCGGGGCTATTACTGACTATGACGAGATTACTGTGGTTCTGCGTTCTTCATGTACTTAAAGAATTCACCATCAGGCTCAATCACCATCACGTCTTGCTTGTTTTTAAAGGTTTTCTTGTATGCATCTAAGCTACGCAAGAAACCAAAAAACTCAGGGTCTTTGTTGTAAGCATTGGCGTAGATTTTTGCCGCCTGTGCATCACCCTGACCACGTACAGAACGGGCATTACGCTCAGCATCGGCGAGCATAACCGTCACCCGACGGTCCACTGAGGCACGGATTTCTTCCGCTTTCTCTTGACCTTCAGAGCGGTGCTCTTTCGCTACAGCGGTACGCTCAGCACGCATACGTTGGTAAATAGAATTACTCACCTCGTCTGGCAGGTTAATTTGTTTAACCCGTACGTCAAGGACTTCAATTCCGAGCTCGCGCGCACTTTCAGAGGCTTGAACCAAGGCTTCTTCCATTAACTCACTACGCTCACCAGAAACAATTTCTTTGATCGTACGCGCACCGAAGTTGGTACGAAGGCCATTGTTTACTTTTTGCTTTAGTAGTGTTTCAGCGTAATTTTTATCGCCACGGGTACGTAGGTAAAAATCACTGAAGTTTTGTACTCGCCACTTCACGTAAGAATCAACGATAAGGTCTTTTTTCTCACTGGTTACGAAGCGATCCGGGGTTCCGTCTAAGGTTTGAATACGCGCATCGAGCTTACGCACTTGCGCCACGAAAGGCACCTTAAAGTGCAAGCCTGGCTCATACACCACAGCGTTGTCGGTATCGTCTTTTTGTACTTTAGAGAATAACAACACAATAGCGCGCTGCCCTTCTGGTACTACAAACACCGAAGAAAACGAAAGTACTACTGCAGCAATAATGAGGATTATACTAAAATTTCTCACTGCTATCTTCCTCCGTTAAAGCGGTCTTTAGAGAAACGATCATTGCCAGAATTTACTTGGCTGTTACGCGATGCATTGGCACCTAACTTGTTGCGTAAGTCTTGAATGCTATTAGCGCTAGGCAGAGTGATTTTTTGCCCTGACTGATGCTTATCTAGCAGTTTGTCCAGCGGTAGATACATCATGTTGTTACCACCTTCGACATCAACAAGCACCTTCGTGCTGCTGCCTAGTACTTGCTCCATGGTCTCTAGATACAAGCGTTGGCGGGTCACATCTTTCGCTGCTGCATATTCAGGCAATAGCTTTTCAAAACGAGCCACCTCACCTTGTGCTTCCAAGGTAACGCGTTCACGGTAACCTTCAGCTTCTTGGGTCATACGCGTTACTTGACCACGGGCACGTGGCTCAATTTCACGGGCATACGCCTCAGCTTCGCGGATAAAGCGCTCTTCATCCTCTTGCGCAGCGATAGCATCATCGAACGCATCTTTTACTTCAGCAGGTGGGCGTGAGTCTTTAAAGTTCACGTCGGTCACTATCAGGCCAAGGTTATATGGTTCGATAATGTCGTTTAGCTCATCCCAGGTATTTTGACGCACAATTTCACGACCTGTAGTGAGTACTTGGTCCATTTGCGAATGACCCACAACATAACGTAGAGCACTGTCCAATGCCTGCTGCAGGCTGTGATCAGCGTCAGTTACACTGTACTTGTATAGATAAGGGTCAACCACACGGTACTGCACTTCAAACTCAACGCTCACGACGTTTTCATCTTCGGTGAGCATAAAACCGGAAGCAGACAGCGAACGCACTGCCTCAATATCAACAGGGATAACACGCTCGATAAAAGTCGCTTTCCAGCGTAAACCGGGCTGTGCAATACGGTCAAACTTACCGAATTGTAGTACCACACCTCGCTCGGCTTCTTTGACGGTGTAGAAGCCACTTAGGCCCCAGATGATCGCAGCAATTACCAGCACGATAAGCAATCCAACGCCGCCTAAACCGCCGTTTTTATTGTTACCGCCTCCTTTTTTACCACCAAACAAGCCACCAAACTTATCGCTGTACTTTTTCAGTACTTCGTCTAAATCTGGCGGTCCTTGGTCACGACCACCTTTATTGTTCCAAGGATCTTTGTCGTTGCCATTGTTACCCGGCTCGTTCCAGGCCATAGCCATACTCCATAGTTATCAATGTTTGTTGCTAGGGGTAATGCTATCGCAGCATTACCGTTGTTGTCATACTTAGTCGACAGATTTATGCCCCCAAGTTGACGCAAGAAAATCATGGTTGACGCTACTTTAGCGCATTTTCATGCACTACGTAAGATAGCCATCAATTTGTTCACCAATTTCCTTTTTCAATTTATTCCATTCGCTCATTGGTACGTTAACGCTAAGCAGCCAGTTTCCTTGCTCATCGAAGTCCTCTGAGCTAATGCTATTGAGATTGTATAACGCGCCGCGCAGCCGCCCTTGTGAAGGGGGCACACGCAAGTCGGCATTAAGCATTTGCTTCGCGAGTAACTCACTAATAGCCTGCTTCAGTAGCTCCATTCCTTGACCTTGCTGCGCCGATAGCCAAACTCGCATCGGTTTGCCTTCATCATCGCGGTCAATGCGCGCCTCAACGTCTTCAAGCTGGTCAATCTTATTGTAGATGAGTAGCTGCGGTATTTCGTTCGCCTCAATCTCTTCTAGTACTTCTTGTACCTGCTCTATATTCTCTTTACGACGCGAGTCTGCCGCATCGATTACATGCAGCTGTAAATCCGCTTCACGGGTCTCGGTCAGCGTCGCTTTAAAGGCCGCGACTAAGTCATGCGGTAAGTGGCGGATAAAACCTACGGTATCGGCCAAAATAACACTACCGATGTCTGGCACTTCAAGCTTTCTAAGTGTTGGGTCTAAGGTCGCGAACAATTGATCCGCAGCATATACCTCAGACTCGGTAATGCGATTGAACAGCGTTGATTTCCCAGCGTTAGTGTAGCCAACCAGAGAGACACTCGGGATTTCGTTGCGGTTACGTGCACGACGCCCCTGCTCGCGCTGTTTAGCGACCTTATCTAAACGCTTTAAAATACTTTTAATGCGCCCTCGTAATAGCCGTCTATCGGTCTCGAGTTGCGTCTCACCGGGGCCGCGTAAGCCAATACCGCCCTTTTGTCTTTCTAAGTGCGTCCACCCACGTATTAAACGGGTAGAGATGTGCCGTAGCTGCGCCAATTCAACTTGTAATTTACCCTCGTGGGTGCGGGCGCGTTGAGCAAAAATATCAAGGATAAGGGCAGTTCTGTCGAGCACACGACATTGACACAACTTTTCCAAGTTGCGCTCTTGTGATGGGCTTAATTCGTGGTTGAATATAATGACATCTGCGTTGTGGGATTTGACAATCTCAGCTATCTCTTCTGCCTTCCCCGTGCCGACGAAAAGCTTCGGGTGTGGTGCCTGGCGACTGCCTTGCACAACCGCCAGACTGCTAACACCTGCAGAAGATACCAACATTTCCAACTCATGAAGATCTTCTCTATCGCCTTCATGGGGAAATTCGATGTGAACTAAGACTGCCTGTTCGCCGGCTTCATAACGGTCAAACAAGCATTATGCTCCTACTGATTTAATAATTCCCTTCTTCTGACTCCGGTGCGTCGAGTCCTTGCGCACCATGAAAATTCACTGCTCGGGCTGGCACAACAGTGGAAATTGCGTGCTTATACACCATCTGATTTACAGTGTTCTCTAACAAAATGACAAATTGGTCGAAAGACTGAATCTTGCCTTGCAGTTTTATGCCGTTAACTAAAAAAATTGAAACAGGAATACGCTCACGACGTAGCGCATTCAAAAATGGGTCTTGTAACGATTGGCCTTTTGCCATTGTTATTTTCCTTCGTTTTAGGTGTTATTATGTATCTAGTTTAGGACTGACTCTAAAGAAAAAAACGTCCCAATAATACTAGCTTAGCGAACTTACTATACGTTGCAAGTTTTCTTGGTCCCCGCTTTCAAGCCACGTTAGATTCTGCCAACCTCGAAGCCAGGTTAACTGCCTTTTCGCCAACTGACGCGTAGCAGCTACTCCACGAAAAACCATTTCATCATAATCAATTTCACCCGCGATGTAATCCCACATTTGTCTATACCCTACGCAACGAATAGAAGGCAGATCCGGGTGCAAATCCTTCCTGTTATATAGGGACAAAACTTCGTTTTCAAACCCCTGCTCGAGCATTATTTGGAATCTTTTCTCTATACGCTGGTGCAAAACGCGACGATCGCTTGGCGCAATAGCAAATTGATGAACAGGAAACCCTAAGGATTGTGCCTTAGTTTGCTGTAGTTCAGTCATGCTCTTACCACTGATACGGTATACCTCTAAGGCGCGATTAATTCGCTGTGAATCATTGGCGTTAATTTTCGCCGCTGCCTGCGGGTCCACCTGCTGTAACTGCTGATGTAACGCCGGCCATCCATGCTCTTTTGCTTCGGCTTCGAGGGCAGCTCGAATATCTGTATCAGCTTCTGGTAGTGGCGATAGCCCTTCGAGCAAGCCTTTGAAATACATCATAGTACCGCCTACTAACAAGGGCACTTTGCCTTGATTGTGTAGCTGTTCGATGTGCGCCAGGGCGTCGCGGCGAAAGTCAGCCATGGAGTAGCTCTGTGCTGGGTCAACAATGTCAATAAGTCGATGGGGTGCTAACGCACGCTCTTGCGCATCAGGTTTGGCGGTGCCGATGTCCATCCCTTTATACACCAAGGCGGAATCGACGCTGATCACTTCGGTATCGAAGTGTTGGCATAAATCAATGGCTAAGGCGGTTTTTCCTGAGGCGGTAGGCCCCATTAAACAGATAACGGGCAATGAACTCACAAGGCTTAAACACTTAATTGACTGACGTATTGGGATAGCTCTATTTTAACGGCTTTTTGCTGTAATTGCTGAACAATTTCTGGAGTATTCTGTAACTGTGTCTGCCAAGTTGCAAAGTCATTACCATTGAAATAATTGCTCGGCGTAGATGCCGCAAGCCACATGAGAAAGTCCTGCTGTGAACTTTCAGCCGTCAACTGCGCGCTGAGTATCTGCTCAATCACTCGCTTGGCATCGCTGGCATATAAGCTGCTGGGTAGACGCTTTACCATGGCAAATTGTTTTTCAAGCTGGATATCGAACCCTAACACCGAGAGCCAGGATTGCAGTCCCTGCAAACACGCCAACTCCTTATCTTGCAAGGCCACACGCACAGGCAACAACAATGCGCGACTACTTAGCTGCGCTTCAGCTTCGAGTTGCTGCTGCCAAGCCAGCGGTAACACCTGACGCCAGTGGCTAAGGTGCAACTGTCCTTGCACACTCACTGCACAGTGGCCATCTGTTAAGGGCAAAAGTGACACACTCTCAGCGGCTAACTGCAGCGCAGGGGCTGACTCAGCCACATGATTAAACTCATGAGCCTGTACTTCACTGATCCCTTGATAAAACTGATTCGCTTGAGCAATACGTTGGGCATCAACAGGGTGCGCTCGCATGCTCGCTGGCGCTGAATCTCGATAGCTTGAACCAGGGCGACTGGCCGTTCCCATAAACTGCCCCGATTGCTGATTATCAGGACTAGGACGCAATTGCGATTTGGGGTAAGCAGGACTGTCACTGTGAGCAGCGGTTGCTGGTGGTATCGAGGGTTGCGGTATGAGTGTTTGCTCACTGGCCACCAGCTGTTGCACCGCCTGTAAAATAAAGTCATGGACTAATCGCGCCTGATGGAAGCGCACCTCATGCTTGGCCGGATGCACGTTAACATCAACCTGGCGGGGGTCGACTTCTAGATAAAGTACAAATGCCGGCACTTGCGCTTGTTGAGTATGTTCTTCAAAGGCTTGACGAATAGCGTGTAAAATCAATTTGTCGCGCATCATGCGGCCATTAACATAGGTATACTGCGGCTCTGTTTGCGTGTGCTGAGGCATAATCCAGCCATGCAAATACAGCCCTTGGTCACCACTTTGTAAATGCATTCCCTGGCTGGCGAAGCCTTTGCCCGCGACTTGAGCGATACGCTTTACTGCACCCGCATCATCCGCCGACACTGGCCGATATTGGCGCACCACTTTAGCGTTGTGAGTTAAGGTAATGGCAATATCGAAGCGGCTTAAGGCAATGCGTTTTAGCAGCTCATCAATATGGTTGAACTCAGTTTTTTCGGTTCGTAAGAATTTGCGCCGTGCGGGGGTATTGAAAAATAAGTCTTTTACTTCAATGGTGGTGCCATCAGGATGCGCTGTTGGCTGCACCCGCACCGCCATATCGCGTCCCTCAGCAAAGGCCTGCCAAGCTTCATTTTGCTGTGCAGGCTTAGACTTCAACGTTAATCGCGATACCGAGCTTATGGAAGCCAGCGCCTCGCCACGAAAGCCCAAGGAGTTAATACATTCTAAATCATCCAGTGTTTTTAATTTACTGGTAGCATGGCGTGAGAGCGCGAGGGTAAGCTCATCTTTGACAATACCCGAACCATTGTCGGTAATGCGGATCAGTTTATGGCCGCCGCGTTCAATATCAACGCGAATACGTGTCGCTCCCGCATCTAAGCTGTTTTCAACCAACTCTTTCACTACAGAAGCGGGACGCTCAACTACTTCACCGGCAGCGATTTGGTTAGCTAATCGCGCCGGTAATATCGCTATACTCATATACGCTCGTTAGGTATTAGGAATGGTTAACACTTGGCCAATGTAGACAGTGTCTGTTTTTAGCTTATTGACACGTTTAATAGCCCCGACAGAGACGCCATAACGACTCGCCACGACACTTAACGACTCACCGCGACGAATCTTATGTCGTGTTGGGTTTTGTGCCTTAATCGTTGCAAAGAGCGAGTCATCAGGGGGGTTATTACGGTAATAACCACGAATTGATCTGAACACCGCCTTAGCTAGTTTTTCTTGGTGCGCCGCCGTTTTCAGCAACCGCTCTTCTTGAGGATTGGATATAAACCCCGTTTCCACCAAGATAGAGGGAATATCTGGCGATTTCAGCACTGCTAAACTCGCCGCTTGCGGATAGCGTTTATGCATTTTCGCCACTTTGCGTAATTCTTTGATGGCCTCTTCAGCTACTTTAAAGCCGGTTTTCATGGAGTGATCCATGGACATGTCGAGTAGCGTCTGTGCTAAATACTTTTCGCTGGCCGTGTCGCGAATGGCATCCGCAGCCCCCCCAAGTAATTCAGAGTGCTTTTCCCTATCCTCAATCCATTTACCTATTTCTGAATTAGCCCGGCGCAGAGACAACACCCACACCGACGCTCCTCGCGGCTGTGGACTGGTAAAGGCATCAGCGTGAATTGACACTAAAAAGTCTGCTTTGCGTTTGCGCGCTTTGGTGCTGCGGTTATTGAGTTTGACGTAATAATCTCCGCTGCGAACCATATAGGCTTGCATGCCCCGCTCGGCATTAATCAATCGCTCTAAGCGTTTAGCTACTTGCAACGTGATGTCTTTCTCATAGGTGCCGCTTGGACCTATAGAGCCGGGGTCTTCACCGCCGTGACCCGCATCGATCGCGATAACAATGTCACGATTGGTTTCTAATACTCTATTTTTTGGTATGTTTTGGGCTTGTTGACCGTCACTTTTATCGTAAAGGTCAATGACTAATCGGTCTTTATACGGCCCGGTAGGAGCCAAAGAAAAAATAACCGGCTTAGTGGCTTTGAGTAACTCAAACACCACTCGCGTAGAACCCGACTTTTTCGGCGTGCTAGGACGGATTTTATCAACAATTTGGTGTTTCTTTTCAATTGCTGGGTAGTCTTTACGGTGCGCAGTATTATTGATATCAACGACTAGACGTAAAGGATTCTTCAGCATGAAATAGCTAAAGTCTGGCTTTTCTTGCATATCAAACACCACCCGCGTGCTATCGGGTGATGGCCATACACGCACGTTTTCTATGGTGTTTTTAGCTGCCGCCACTGTTGCCCATAGGAGCAACACGGCGCACAAGGTTGCCTTGCTTGCGGTTATGATTATTTTAAGCATTGCCTTTTAACTTTGTTACTACATCAGCACCACGCTCAGATTTTGCGTCGATACTGATCTCACGCGCTTCCCCTGTATACTCTAGCGTGATTTCTAAATCAGCGCGAGGAATTACCCCCTCACCTTTACTAGGCCACTCCAAAATACACACCGCGCGGTTATCGAAATAATCCCGAATGCCCATGAATTCGAGCTCTTCTGGGTCAGCTAATCGATATAAATCAAAATGATATACTTTGACCTGTGCTAGCTCATAAGGTTCAACTAAGGTATAAGTTGGACTCTTAACCTTACCTTTATGACCCAGCCCTTGCACGATTCCACGCGTGAGCGTGGTTTTCCCCGCCCCTAAGTCACCGTACATATAGATCACCGCACCGTCAGCGATGAGTGGAGCTAGTTGCGCCCCGAATGCGACGGTTGCTTGCTCATCCGCTAAATATTGGTCAAACCGCATGGTCATTATTGCTTACCCTATTAAAGCTCGTATTACTGGAAATAAATCACTGGCGAGCAACCCTTTGCTGCCCTCACTGCTTACTTGCTGGGCCGCTAAGCCGTGCACATAAGTCCCCACACAGGCACTGTCATGTAGACTAACGCCCTGCGCTAATAACGCGCCAATTATACCAGATAATACATCACCCATGCCGCCACTCGCTAGTGCGTTACTACCACTGCTGTTAATTGTTAATTTATCAGCGCTACAAATGAGTGTCCCCGGACCTTTCAACAGCACTGTTGCTTGGTATGAACGCGCCAACTCCTGCACCTTGGCGAAGCGATTGGCTTCCACCTCAGTAACGGAGCTTTGTAATAATCGCGCAGCCTCTTTCGGGTGCGGCGTCAAAACACAATCAGAGAGTCGCTGTGGATGCTGTGCCAATAGGTTTAATGCATCCGCATCCAGTACTTTTAATCGTTTATGTTCATAGCCAAGAACCGTGCTGAGCATCTGTTGCGCCCACTGACATTGCCCTAACCCAGGCCCAATAACGACGACGTTGGCTTTTTCCAGTAGTGCCGTGAGTTGCTGAGCAGTTGTTACCCCGTGAACCATAAGCTCATAGCAACCTTGGCTTATGTTTTGCACATTCTCTGGATGGGTCGCCACACTCACCAAACCGGCCCCTGCTCGTAGTGCCGCTTCACTGGCTAATCGCGCTGCGCCCGCCATTCCTAGCCCCCCTGCGACAACTAAGACATGACCGGCATTGTTTTTGTGACTGCCTTGGCCTCGAACTGGCCGCTTGCGCATCATCGATGCATGATCATTCAAGCAAGCCACTGCACTACATTGGCGGTAAAAAGCCTGTTCTATTGCCAATGGCGCAAACCATAAGTGACCACATTGGGTTTTAGCTCGACCGCTCAATAGACCCTGTTTTAGGGCAATAAACGTCAGTGTATGGTGGGCATTAAAGGCATTATTATGTACCTGCGCACTGTGAGCATCGACCCCGCTGGGGACGTCAATGGCGATACGCATCACCTTAGCGGCATTCACTTTCGCCAATACATCAGCAATAGGCTCCGGCAAAGCACGATTAAGGCCAATGCCAAAGATAGCATCCACCACTATATGATAATGATGTAGATTTGGGTCCTGAACACACTCCCCACCGCTTTGTTTAAAGCGCTCATACATGGTTGCGGCATCTCCCTTTAGAGTATGCACAGCGACCAGCGGCCAGACCTTAACATCATAGCCTTGTTGGCGTAATTCAGTGGCGACCACAAAGCCATCACCGGCGTTGTTACCGCCTCCACTAAGCACAATAACGCGTTTTTTTTTGTCGTAGTGTTGTTGTATCCAATGAGCCACGGTGCTGCCCGCTCGGTGCATGAGTTCCAGCATACTCACTCCGCTGTGCTTGGCAGCGGCAGCTTCATATTGCTGCAATTGTTGGGGAGTAAATACCAGCTGTGGTAAATTAGTACTGTAATGACTATCCATGGTTTTCACTTTTGCCGAATAACACCATCAATTATCCTGAACTAGCACAGCAAATTAAGCAATGGGCGAGCGAGCTTGGCTTTGCCGATGCGGCTATTTGTGACATAGATCTCAGTGCTCATGAAGCACAATTACAACGTTGGCTTGAGCTTGGCTATCATGGCGAAATGAACTTTATGGCCGAGCATGGCACCAAGCGCTCCCGCCCAGACGAACTGGTACCGGGTACTCAGCGCGTCATCGCGTTAAAGATGCACTATTTACCCCCAGACGCGGGCTTTGCCCGCACCCTGAAAAATCCTCAGTTGGCCTATATCAGCCGTTATGCTCTGGGCCGCGATTATCACAAGCTGATGCGTAACCGTATAAAAAAGCTCGGCCAGCGTATTGCACAAGTTGCTGAAGGTTTGGGGTTTCGCCCTTTTGTTGACTCCGCCCCGGTGCTCGAGCGCCAGCTTGCGGCGAAGGCTGGCTTAGGCTTTACCGGAAAGCATAGCTTATTGATAGACAAACAAGCGGGGTCATGGTTTTTCCTCGGGGAGCTGTTTGTGGATATTCCGCTGCCAGTTGATGACCCTGACACCCGACAAGCCACCCAAGGAGAGTGCGGCAGTTGCGTCGCATGCATGACCATGTGCCCCACAGGGGCTATCGTTGAGCCCTATGTGATTGATGCGCGAAAATGTATTTCCTATTTAACCATTGAGCTTAAAGGCGCTATTCCTGAGCAATACCGAACAGCGATGGGCAACCGTATTTATGGCTGTGACGACTGCCAGTTAATTTGCCCATGGAACCGTTATGGCGAGATCACCGCAGAGTCTGACTTCCATGCCCGCGCCCAGCTTAAAGATCAGCCACTATTGACGCTATTTAGCTGGGATGAAGAGACGTTTTTAACTAATACCGAAGGCAGCCCCATCCGTCGTATTGGCCACCAACGCTGGCTTCGTAATATTGCCATTGCCCTAGGTAACGCGCCCTACGATAACGCTATTGTTAAGGCGTTAATGGCTAGGTTGAAAGGGGCTAGTGACTTGGTTGCAGAGCATATTCATTGGGCACTTGCGCAGCAACAACAAAAGCGTGAGGCATTGAGCGTGACAGTTACGGCACACACAAAGAAAACTCAGCGATTGATCCGCGCCGTACAAAAAGGGCTTCCCAGAGACGCAGAGTAATCTCAGAGCGCTCACTTTTTACCATCTTAGTTGAGCAATTTAGCGAGATCTTGCTCGATGCGAGAGAATGCCGCCTGCAAGTTCTCCACCGACTCCTCTCGGGCCACCGAGCGTTGGATGGTGTCGTCTACCTTTTGATAGATAAAGGCTTCTTGGTCATCGTCTAAGCCCATAGTGGGAATACGCTCCTCAAGCTCCTCTTGTAACGCGCGAAACACTTTTTCATTATCGCTGCGCGTTTGATTCACCGCACTAATGAGCTCACGGAATTGTGCTTCAATACGCGATACCGCCTCCCCCAACTGCGCTTGGCGCTTTTGCAGCGCTTGTTTGGTCATAATGGCGGTGAGTTGCTGCTCAGTCACACTGACTAGAAAACATACATGATCGCGAATGCGACCATGCTTCTCGGGTTCTTTCTCTGGCATATTCAGGATCAGTAAGCTCACTTTCTCATAGTTCACCAACAATCGCTGCGAGAACTCGTGTAAGCGCCCCCGGGTTTTTAGCATGTCAAAAAGCTCAACGACAATGGGGGAGCACCCTCCACTTAATGAGAAGTGCTGTACGCCGTCATCCAATCGCAACTCAGCATTACTCTGTAAGCCAAAACGATTTAAACAGCTGAGAAGTTCTTTGCCTAACTCTTGGGGCTCCCAAATTTGCCCAATACGCTCAACAAAGTTGACGATTTCGCCCATTTCGCTGCTATTAGCCATAGCGTTAAAAGCGGTGGATGTGGCATCGTCAACCTGCTTTTGTAAGTCTTCTTGCTCATCAAGATACCCTTTGAGCTTCATCAACTTTGATTTGAGTTCATCGTGACTGAAAGGTTTAACAATGTAGTCCTCTGCGCCTACAGCGTAACCCTCCATGCGCTCTTCTACCGTGCCCCGCGCAGATACAAACATGACCACAATATCTTCGGTTTCTGGGTTCGCTTTAAGTTGGCGACAGACATCATAGCCGTTCATATCTGGCATACTGACATCAAGCAAAATAATATCCGGCTTAAACTCCCCCACCACCGCGAGGCAGGCTGGCCCGCTGTCTACCATTTTCAGCTCAAACCCCTGATCATCGAGAATTTCTTCAATGATTTCTAGATTATATTCTTCGTCATCTACTGCTAATACCCGTTGCACTGTCATCGTATTGACCTTCCCTTATTCAAGCTTGTTATTCTACCGGCTTATGCGGCGGCGCCTGAGTTTCTTGTGCTTGCTGAACTTTTGGCAAGCTTATTTCTATAATAGTGCCTCCTTTAGGATTTTGCTTAGCATGAATGCGGCCATGATGCAGCGCCACAAACTCACGGCATATCGCCAATCCTAAACCTGTTCCCCCGGCCCCTCGATTGGTTTGGCTACTTTGGGAGAATTTATCAAAGACATGTTCTAGCTCGTTTTCTGGGATACCCACTCCATGATCAACCACTTGAATTGCCAAGTTGTCACCATCCTCATGTAAGTAAATGTCTATGTCACTTCCTTCGGTGCTAAATTTAAGCGCATTTCCTAAGAGATTAGTTATTACTTGAGTTATTTGCGCACCATCGCAGTCAATGTGACTATTCACATCGTTATCATGGAGTTTTATTTTGATGTGTTTTTCCATCGCCGTGCCAGACACATCGGTAATGCTCGATTCAATCAACTTACAAACATCAGCTCGGCTCGGGCAAAAAGGAAATTTGCCAACGTCTAATTTCGACAAATCAAGTAAGTTATTAAGTAATGACAGTAAGCGCTCACCGCTGGTATGAATACGGTTGAGATACTTGCTTAACTTATCAATGGGCGTTTCGCCATTGCTCAACTTGTCGAGCCCAAATCGCGAAAAGCTGAGTATTGAATGCATCGGGGTGCGCAGTTCGTGGGACATATTGGCCAGGAACTCTGATTTACTGCGGTTTGCGGCTTCCGCCTGGTCTTTTGCTAACTCCAGCTCCCGAGTGCGCTCCTTGACGCGGATTTCGAGCTCATCTCGCGCCTCTTCAAGTAATACTTGGCGCTCTTTTAGGTTAGTCACATTTTTAAAGATTACGGCGTAGGCAATCGCACCGTGGTAGTCAATTTCACTGAAGGAGCCGACCATAGGGATCAGCCCGCGCTTCGATGTTTGCACTTCAAGCTCACAGCTATGTTGGTTTAAGCTGGTTGTCGAACGCATCGTTTGCAGTAAAGTTTGCTCTGAGCTTGGGCTCAAAAATTGAAACAAGGTATGCTTTGCGAGCTCAGTTTGATTTAAGTTCAGTAACTTCGCCGCTGCATCATTGGCGTCAATCAGGCTGCCATCGCGGGCAAACAAAATGACTGCGTCAGGGGTGTTTTTGAATACTACGCGTAACAAACTGTCTTTTTCAATGAGCGCATCGACGGTGTCTTGTAACCGCTCAAGTAGCTGCGCGTTGTTACGTTTGAGGAGCTCTGTCTGCCATGCTTTATGCACCGATTTAAGGACAATACTTTGATCCGCTGGCAGCTCAATGACATCATCCACACCGCTGCGGATCACCTCCAGTAAATTTGCTTTATCTCCTTGGTTTATAAGCAAGATACAACGGCAATGTGATTGTATCCTCTTAACTTGTAAATACACATCACTGCCACTATCCCCTTGCACTTGGTAATGACAGAGCAAAATATCGATATGTGTTCCGTTGGCAATTTCCAACGCCTGAGTAAGAGAGTGAGCTCCTAGTACACTAATGTGCGCGCCTGTCAGCCACTGCTGGATATGTGCCTGGCTATCTTGCGGACTCACATGAAGCACTTGCGGCAAGGCGATCGACTGCGGTCCGTCAATCTCTAAAATGCTTTCTAAAAGCGCACTGATTTCTTTGTTTTCGTAAAAGGGATAAATAACTTGAGCTTGTATAAACAGCTTATTAAGCTCGGCGAAGCTTGCAAATACTTCACCTTGTTCAGCCTTAGGCGCCAACAGCGCGACATTACAGCCGCTGAGGGCTTGTTTGAGGTCACAAGCAAGCGCCATAGGAATGCCATGGGCAAGGATATACATATCATAGTCACTGGGCTCAATGGCCTCTAAATTAGCAAAGTGCAGCAGCTCGACCTCACAATCGAGCAGCTCTAGCAGTACCTTAATGCGCATAGCAAGTACTGTTGTCGCATCTATGATCAATATCCGTCGCTTCACCATGCTTTCACCAAGCCCTCTACCCTAGTTTAAACGTAGACGTACTTTTGCCTAGTTGGCAACTTTATATTCAACTTAAGCCATTGAACCTAAAGAGGAAACGCTTAGGTTTTCAAACGACTCAGTTGCGAATCTTGCTCTTCAACCAAGGCAATAAGCTCTTTCGATCCCGACCCTGTTTGCTGAGCCAAGTCGGCCAGGTGCGAGGCAGCATCGGAAATGAGCGTCAAATTACGATTGATTTCTTCAGTGACCGAGCTTTGCTCCTCAGCAGCTGTGGCTATGTGAGTCACTTGATTGGTAATTTCATTCACTTTTTCGACCACTTCATGAAGCGCATCAAACGCGGATGAAGTTTGCGATACAGCGGTATCGGCGCGTGAGACACCCTGCTCTATGATGGTTGATGCACTGCCCACTTCTTGCTGCAGCCGGGTAATGAGCTCGCTGATGTCGTCTGTGGAAGCACGTGTTTTCGACGCCAGTGCACGAACTTCGTCAGCCACCACAGCAAAGCCACGTCCTTGTTCACCCGCTCGAGCTGCTTCGATAGCGGCATTCAGTGCAAGCAGATTCGTTTGCTCGGCAATGGTGCGGATCACATCGAGTATCTGGTTAATGTCATTACTGCGTGAAGCGACCTTTCCTACCGCCACATTGGCATCATTGATCTCCGTAGACATGGTTTGTACTTGGTCAACAGCTTGCGACAAACTGTGCTCACTGGCTTGCACTAATTTATTAATTTCTTCCGTTTGTTGTGCTGATTGCTCTGAGGCGCGGGCCACTTCCAACGCCGTGGAGCTCATTTCGTTCATTGCCGTCACCACACTCTCAATTTCAGCAAACTGTTTCTCTACATTTTCTTGGGTTTGTGTGGCCACTTGTGAGGCACTGTCGGCCTGCTCCATGGTTTGTGATGAGAGTTGCTTAAGCTGAGAGATAAGAGTACGTAATTTGTCGATAAAGGCATTAAAACCGCTCCCCAAAGCGATAAGTTCGGCGTGCGTATCGACATTCAGCGACTGTGTTAAATCTCCCTCGGCGCTGGCCAAGTTTTCCATACGCATACGAATGGCATCAATAGGGCCTACAATGGTTCGGGTAAGCCAGTACATCATGGTCGCAGCGCCTGCAAGTACCACAATGGCAACGATAATAAGTACTGACTTCAGCGCATCAGCATTATCTTCCAAGTTCTGCTGTAACTCTTGAGCGCCCGCCATAGCCAGTGACTCAGGTACTTCGACGACCAAACGCCAAGTAGAGTCGGCTAGTTTTACATCCAGGGGGTAATTAACAACGAATGCGTCATCCACCAGCTCAACGCTTGCTGTGCTGCTCTTTATAGCCGCCATCAGTGGTTTATCCACCACCTCAGCAAATGGTTTTCCTAACTGTTCGGTGTAATGGCTACTGCCCACCACCAAGCCCATTGAGCTGATTAGCGACACCTTGCTTTGGCCTTGATAGAGGTTCGCCGAGAGCTGCTCAGTGATTTTCTGAAAAATAGGTAGGTTTAAATCAACCCCGGCTACGCCTAAAAAACGTCCTTGGTGAACGATGGGAGCGGTCAGCGAGGTCATCATCTCGGAATACCCTGGCGAAATCTCATAAAGATAGGGCTCCATTAAACAGGGTTTGAGTGTATCTTTCGCACATAGATACCATTCGGCCTCGCGCAGCCCCATATCATTGATAGTATCGATGTGCTTTTCGCTTGCATCTTCCACCACTTGTTGTTCAATAGAGCCGTCTTCATTACGGATCATGTAAATCTCTAAGGAGCCATGTCCGGGTACGGAATGCTGGTGGCCGCTGGTAAATTGATTGTCTAGACCATCATAAGCGTTGTCTTCAAACTGCGTGTAAATGGATGATACCAGTTCATTTTGAGCCAATACCGCTCGGTCTATTTGCTCGACTGCACTTCGCTCCAAAGGCTGATTTTTGGTGCGCCCAAGGATCCCAGCTAGAGTATAAGGAATTCGATAGGCTTCATTGATAAAACCGAGGATTTTCTCACCATCTAAGCCGGCCTTAGCCAACAGCTTATCCTCAACCTCTTGGCGCACAAGCACCCTGGATTCACTGGAAACGGCGCTATTACTTTGCTCCAACTGCCACCATAAAATACCAATAAGCAGCAATACAGTGACCAATAAGGCACCACAACTAGCAAGTAAGAGTTTTTTAGCAAGGGACTGATTTCGCATTACTTCTTTACCTTTTGAACGAACCTGAGATAAAGCTTAGTCGAGCCAGCCAAAATAGGAAACCGCTATCACGAGGTGATGCACAAAAGAGCACCAAAATACATGCAGTCATGGCCACTGCGGTTTAATACATCAACTATGCCAGCTTGGCTGCATGCTTTATACGCGATACATGTGGGAATAAAACTGAGTTTTGAGAGTGTTCAGTGAATTGGAGCGGCACACGAGGTTCGAACTCGTGACCTCAACCTTGGCAAGGTTGCGCTCTACCAGCTGAGCTAGTGCCGCTTCATAGTTTGCTCGGGGTTGCGCAGCTGAGCTTGGGCTGCAAACTGTTAGTAACAACAGTAAAAGTTTGGAGCGGCACACGAGGTTCGAACTCGTGACCTCAACCTTGGCAAGGTTGCGCTCTACCAGCTGAGCTAGTGCCGCTTCATA
>NZ_SGPG01000050.1:0-286 GCF_004208955.1 Pseudoalteromonas sp. CO325X | reverse complement strand
ATAAACTAAATACTCCAATTAAAAAACACAAACTAACAAATTAAATAAAAAATCAAAACCCATCAATATACTATATTCAAAAAACCCATCTCACATACAAAAACACACATAAACTCAAAATAAAAAAATAAAAAAAAATCTACCAAACAAATAAAAAACAAAAAAAAACAAAAATTACAATCCTAATCTCTAATAAAACAAATTTTAAACCAACAAAAATCAAAAAAAACAAAAAAAACCATTACATAATAATAAAAAAATCAATTCAACAAAAAAAACTAACTAT
>NZ_SGPG01000049.1:0-314 GCF_004208955.1 Pseudoalteromonas sp. CO325X | reverse complement strand
GCGGACGCAGGAGGATTCGAACCTCCGACCGCCTGGTTCGTAGCCAGGTACTCTATCCAGCTGAGCTATGCGTCCGTTATATGTTTTATTGCCCTAGTACATCCTGTAGCAGGGTTCCGGCTCGTCGTCCTGACTCGCGTTTATCGAACTGCAAAGCGTTGCTTTGGTTTCTCTTCACCCAGCTGAGCTATGCGTCCGTTATATGTGTGAACTTACGTTCTTAATTTTCACTTAAATGATGGCGGACGCAGGAGGATTCGAACCTCCGACCGCCTGGTTCGTAGCCAGGTACTCTATCCAGCTGAGCTATGCGT
>NZ_SGPG01000040.1:0-331 GCF_004208955.1 Pseudoalteromonas sp. CO325X | reverse complement strand
GGTGGGTCATGATGGATTCGAACCATCGACCAATGGATTAAAAGTCCACTGCTCTACCAACTGAGCTAATGACCCATACCGAGTTTTAATGCCATTAATTCATCCTGAAGCGGTGTTCCGGCTCGTCGTCCTGACTCGCTTTCACAGACCATCAAAATAATATTTCGATGTTGACTGTTCAACCAACTGAGCTAATGACCCATAACTGGTGTCTTTCAATATTTGAAAGTGCGCTACGCATGTAGCTGATGATGTAAAGTGGTGGGTCATGATGGATTCGAACCATCGACCAATGGATTAAAAGTCCACTGCTCTACCAACTGAGCTAATG
>NZ_SGPG01000048.1:0-337 GCF_004208955.1 Pseudoalteromonas sp. CO325X | reverse complement strand
TGAAGTCGTAACAAGGTAGCCCTAGGGGAACCTGGGGCTGGATCACCTCCTTATACGATTTAGAACTGATTTGTTCGTAGTGTCCACACAGATGATTGCTGATTAGAAATTAGAGAACAAACATGATTGTTTGGGTCTGTAGCTCAGCTGGTTAGAGCGCACGCCTGATAAGCGTGAGGTCGGTAGTTCAAGTCTACTCAGACCCACCACTTTGCCTCAACGCAAAGACCGGTTAAAAACAACTCATGTATCCTAGTAATGTGGGGCTATAGCTCAGCTGGGAGAGCGCCTGCCTTGCACGCAGGAGGTCAGCAGTTCGATCCTGCTTAGCTCCACC
>NZ_SGPG01000047.1:0-372 GCF_004208955.1 Pseudoalteromonas sp. CO325X | reverse complement strand
GACTTGATCATTCGCTTGGTTACCGGCATTGTCACTGACTTCGGCGGTGATAGTGTATTGCCCTTCAGCTAAAGGCGCAGCGAGCGATACACTCCAAGTGCCATCATCTTGCACCGTCGCCTGAACCGTCTGGGTATTACCGCTGGCATCGACCACGGTAATAGCCACCGTTGCTCCAACCTCAGAACTACTGCCAGTAATGATTGGAGTCGTGTCATTGCCTATACCCGGGTTGTCGATGGTCAAATCCGGTGCGCTGGCATCAATACTGCCCTGCGCTGACGCTTGGGTGTTGTTCCCTGCTTCATCAGTCACTGATGCAAGTACAGTATAATCCCCTTCAGCTAACGGCTGGGAGGCTTCTACCTGCCA
>NZ_SGPG01000046.1:0-395 GCF_004208955.1 Pseudoalteromonas sp. CO325X | reverse complement strand
CTCGACTTGCATGTGTTAGGCCTGCCGCCAGCGTTCAATCTGAGCCATGATCAAACTCTTCAATTAAAAGTTTTTTTATTCTCTACCTAATGAAAGGCGAAGAATCATGCTCAATGAATACTGATTTTGATATCTGTCGATATCGAATTGACTGTGCTGAATAAATTAAATTTATTCCGTTGGTCACTCAGCTTAATTGAGACTCTAAATTTGTTTGCGTCATCTAGCGAACTAGAATTAGCTGTTAGAACTCAATCTGTACGAGTGCCCACACAGATGATTGCTTCATATTTTTAAAGAACAGTCCGGTCACCCGGTTTCGAGTCGCTTTCGCGTCTCGAGGGCTGTGCATTCTACTCAACCCTGTTTTATTGTCAACACTTTATTTTAAGAAG
>NZ_SGPG01000045.1:0-409 GCF_004208955.1 Pseudoalteromonas sp. CO325X | reverse complement strand
CTTCTTAAAATAAAGTGTTGACAATAAAACAGGGTTGAGTAGAATGCACAGCCCTCGAGACGCGAAAGCAACTCGAACGTTCTTTAAAAATATGAAGCAATCATCTGTGTGGGCACTCGTACAGATTGAGTTCTAACAGCTGATTCTAGTTCGCTAGATGACGCAAACAAATTTAGAGTCTCAATTGAGCTGAGTGACCATAAGTTATTAAAAAATTCAGCTTTGAGCTGTTTTGATTTTACTTTTTTAAAAGTGAAAGTAATAACGCACAGTCAATTCGTTCTTGGAAACAAGAACAAAATCAGTATTCATTGAGCTGAATCTTCGGATTCAAAAAAACTTTTAATTGAAGAGTTTGATCATGGCTCAGATTGAACGCTGGCGGCAGGCCTAACACATGCAAGTCGAG
>NZ_SGPG01000028.1:0-412 GCF_004208955.1 Pseudoalteromonas sp. CO325X | reverse complement strand
CGATGCTCAGAGATGGGGTAATGTGGGAAGCGCCAAAAGCTTAAAAAGAGCTATTGACGCCATAGTCTCTTGTTAGGCAGATTTATTACGTAAGCTAACTAGCCTAAATAGAAAAACAAGTGCTCCCCACGTACTGTATAAAGCAACTAAACCACCAACTTGAATTAATGTATATCCATGGGCGTCTCCTTTAACACCCGAGAAGTACTGTAGAGGAGCTTGAATTCCAAGCCAAGCTATCCAGCTACCCATTGCTGCTAAGCTAATTGTAAAAAGTAAGAAACCAATCAGCTGCAAAGGCGTTTGTTGTAGGTGATTATCCGTACCTTTATATATTTTACTAAAAGGAGACCTATAATATTTCATACAATAAATTAGTAAACATGTGATAGGCAGCACCACAATATCAATT
>NZ_SGPG01000007.1:0-450 GCF_004208955.1 Pseudoalteromonas sp. CO325X | reverse complement strand
GGAGCAACGATAGCGGTCGAAGTGGTTGATGCGAATGGTACAACTCAGTCATTCACTGCTGAGGTGCAAAGCGACGGGAGTTGGCAAGTAGAGGTGCCAGCAGAGCTTGCTGAAGGAGGATACCAAGTTGAGGCCAGTGTGAGCGATGAAGCCGGAAACAGCACATCAGCAACGGCAAGTGGAACAATTGATACCAATGCTCCCGATTTGAGCATCGACCCGCTATCATCTACCAATGATGTAACACCAACGATTTCAGGTTCTAGCAGTGCAATAGGTGCTGTCGTAAATTTGACTCTCACAGATGCAAATGGGCAGATACAAACCGTAACAGCTGTGGTGGCGGCAGATGGTAGTTGGCAAGTGTCTGTCCCGCAGGCGCTTGCTGAGGGGGTGTTTACCGTTTCAGCGAGTGTTACTGATGCCCAAGGAAATGAAGCGCAGGCAAAT
>NZ_SGPG01000044.1:0-476 GCF_004208955.1 Pseudoalteromonas sp. CO325X | reverse complement strand
GCACAGAAACATGCTGAGTTGGCCCATCATGTGAAAGAGGCTTATGAGGTCTTTAAGGCACGCTACGGCGCGCCCAGACTAACCTATGAACTCAATGCCAGCGGTGTTCGATGTAGCCTCAATACGGTCGCTAAAATCATGCAAGAGCTGGCTCTCAAGGCAAGAAATGGCAAAGCGTTCCGTTACAGTCGCAGCAGCTATTCAAACTCGAATGTAGAAGGGAATGTGCTTGCCCAGCAGTTCATCACAGAGCGTGCCAACAGGAAATGGGTATCAGATATCACTTATATCCGTGTTCGCGGCCAGTGGCTTTATCTAGCCGCTGTGATGGACCTGTTCTCAAGGGCGATTGTCGGTTGGGCATTAGACACGTCGATGACGGTCAAACTGATTTCCGACGCTTTCAACATGGCACTGGCCCGCAGGGAGGTTAAACCAGGTTTGATGCTTCACTCAGATAGAGGCGTGCAGTACCG